>JBFHGY010000677.1:0-2214 GCA_041582905.1 Crocinitomicaceae bacterium
AGCTTGAAACGACATTTCTTGAGGAGCTTGTCCCCAAGCAGTGAGTATTCCAAAGAGAAAAAGGGTAGTAGTAATAATGCGTTTCATGAGTTAGTGTTTAATAATGTTAATGGTTTGAAGTGATGTTGTCGTGTTTTTTAACGTGAGGTGATAAGCCCCTTTTGCGTAGGCGCGCATGTCAATCGCCGTTTTTGTTGATTCAATAGGTTGATTTCGAATAATTTTACCGTTCATATCCGTAAGAACGTAGTCGAGGTCGGAAGCCAGTTGATCGAGTTCCAGAATCAAAAAATCGGTAGTTGGATTGGGATAAATGCTTAACCCAACTGAGTGTGTTTCATCAATTTCAACGAGATAGAATTCATACGGTTGCTGAACACCTTGATTGCTCGATCCAGTTGTACTTTGCTGATTCGTGTAGTCGATTTGTCCAACGGAATAGCTAGCCGATCCGCCTGCTCCAGAAGCATTTCCTCCAGTAGAGATCGTATTTTGTTGAGAAAGACCAAGCAAAGAGAGACATCCGAAGATGAGTGATAGGCTGATTTTTATCATGGTAGAGTAGTAATTTATTCTCATAAATATAGGGTTTTGAATGGGATTTGAGAAGTGCTTCCTCCAAATTTGTATCTTCATGAATCCTGATTATGTTCGCCATGCTAAAGCCTATCTTGAAATATACTTTCTACGCAGTCCTACTCATTTCATGGATCATTATGCAGCCTGGCTTGAAAGAATCACCTCAATTGTTTGTCCTGTTTATTTCCGCTTGGATGATTGTACTCGGAGCGTTGAATAGAACGATTGCCTTCAAAGCGGTGAACATCGTATTGATGATCGTTCTCATGTCTACGTTTTGTTATCAAGTGATTGATCAAATCATATTTTGGTTAAATCCAGATAGAGGCTTTATCGAAGTGGACGGTGAGCTGCACCGCGTTATGGATATGTCAGGTCTTGTAAGTGGTTCTTTGGGTGTGATCATTGCATTAATCTATGCTTTTGCTACAACAAAATGGAATGCGAAGAAATCCATACAACCCGAGTTTCATTTCGCAATTGCTACGTTTGTTTCTACAGCAATCGGGTATATCTTTTTTGAACTTTTCTGACAAAATCCCCTGCTCAGGGGAGGAACAATTTTCTGTGTTCTTGGTTAATTGCGGTATCAATAACCAATATTTAAACACATGAAAAAGATAATGAAGTATGCGTTCTGGGTATGTCTCGGTCTTGCCCCAACGTCTAATCAGTTATTCGCTCAAACGAACACCGTATTCGGTAACTCAGTTGGTAGCGGAGGAAACGATAACTCCTTTTATGGCTACGCTGCAGGTCAATTGAACTCGAGTGGAGCGAACAATACCTTTGTTGGTTCTTCCACAGGAATGTCGAACACCACAGGAAATAAGAACGTCTTTGTTGGCTGGTATGCTGGAAATGCAACCACAACAGGATATAACAATTTATTTCTCGGATCAAAAACAGGAAAGGACAATACAACAGGATACCGCAATACTTTCGTTGGACCTGGTGCAGGATTGTTAAACACATCTGGTTTTCAGAATACTTCACTTGGATACTTGGCAGGACGAAGCAATACGACTGGAACACAGAATGTGTATCTCGGGTCGCATGCCGGTTTCAATAACGTAGGTTCCATGAACGTATTCATCGGAAATCAGGCAGGATACTATGAAACAGGAAGTAATAAACTGTACATTGATAACTCAAGTACAACAACTCCACTTATTCACGGTGATTTTTCTAATGATCAATTGACGGTTAACGGTGATCTTTCTGTAACCGATGGCTTTCATGCTTCTTCTATCGATTTGAGCGGAGCAGGGGGGATCAATTTTGGTTTGAATTCTGAATCTATCTCAGGATGTAATGAGACGAGATGGCATTTTGAATTGCATAGAACATGTGGAGTAGGTCCACTTCCACCACCATTTAAAGCAATGACACTTCGCTATGCCAATGATGGAATCAATTTGGGAGTCGGAACTCAGGCACCACAAGAAAGATTGGATGTGAACGGAAAGGTCCGAGCAATGGATTACTTGACATTTTCCGATAAGCGCTTGAAGCAAGACATTCAATCGATAGGGAATGCTTCGGAAATCTTGAGCAAATTAGAGGGAGTTACGTATTCTTTCCGTGATGAATTAAGAAAGGAAGGACGTGATTTACCCGAAGGACAGCAAATAG
>JBFHGY010000678.1:0-2208 GCA_041582905.1 Crocinitomicaceae bacterium
AACAGGAACATTGCAGAAAGTATCACCTACGCTCAACACATCCAAAGATCTACCTTGCAGGATGAAGAAGATGTGTACAACATTTTTCCTGAGTCTTTCTTGTATTTCAAACCGAAAGGGGAGTTAAGTGGAGACTTTTATTTGTTGGATTACGTAGTAACAAATGACAAACAACGACTTCCCGTATTCGTGGTGGCAGATTGTACAGGACACGGTGTTCCTGGAGCTATCTTGAGTATTCTTTGTATTAGCTTGATCCGCCAAACGCTAACACACAAACGAATAAATTCTCCTTCCGAAGCACTAGAGTCTGTTCGAAATAGTCTTGAAAAACTATTCCAACCGGGTGAAACCAAACGTGTGAAAGATGGAATGGATGTCGGGTTCTGTGTTGTGCACCAAGAGTTGGGACAAGTTCGCTTTTCTGGAGCCAAAATGAATGCACACGTGCTACGTGATAATAAATGGATAGAACTAAAAGGTTCGAAACAACATGTCGGTTATTGTGAAACACCCGAACCATTCACGAATGTGATTTTCAATTACGAAAAAGGCGATCATCTCTATTTGTTCTCGGATGGCTACGTTGACCAATTTGGAGGAGGGAAGAATAAAAAGTACCTAAAAAAGAGGTTGCTACGCTTCTTGGCTTCAATCAAAGATGAACCTATGCATGTGCAACGCGACATGGTCGATATGGAATTTCGTTCTTGGAAAGGAGACGAAGAACAAACCGATGATGTGTGTTTATTTGGAGTGAAGTTGGGCTAACTCAACATTAATTCATAGGCTTTTTGAATCTGAACGAATCGTTCCTCTGCAATTTCCTGTTGAGATTTACTTTCTGTAGCAAAACGATCTGGATGATGCTTTTTCGCTAAACTTCGGTACGCTTTTTTGATTTCATCGGGAGAAGCTTGAATAGAAATCCCTAGAATTTTAGCCGCCTTTTCACGACGATATTCTCGCTGGGATTTTGTCGGTTTACTTCGCTTAAATTGATCACGGTAGGCGTCTTCATACTTCGTATACATCGCCATAATACTGTCAAAATCCTTTTTGGAAAGTTCCAATAGATCGGAGAGTTGAACAAGGAATTGTTTCTCACGAGGATTGATGCTTCCGTCCACAATGCTTAATCCTGCCAAGAAGTAGATGAGCTGAGAACGCTGCGAAACAGAATGAAGATTTCGTTTTAACCATGGAGTAATCGTGCTCAATTTCACTGGATTTTGAAATGAGCCTTTCAATGCATGGATTAAGTCAAAATCGGTGTCAACAAAGTGTTGCTCAAAGTAGCGATGGAGATAACTCATTTTTCCTTTTAAATCATCCTGATCTTTACGCAACATCAAACCTCCAAGTCGAATGTAGGCCTCCAAAAGTGAGTCATCTGTTAAAGCTTGTTTTGAGTTGAAAACACCTGATTCCCAACTTGCCATAGCTTTGTTGTACCGCCATTTATAGTAAATAATGAATCCAATTCCAGCAAATAACAACATCAAGAAAAAGATAAAACCTTCCGCTTGCCAAATATTTTCAAAATCAGAGCCGTTTCCGTGACTGGGAACGGCCATTAAAACATTCGCGAGAATAAATACAATGCAAAAACCGTAAATAAATAGTTTAGGAAAATTCATGCTACTTCAAAATCAATTCGTCTACAAATAACCAGGTGTCATTCCCATTTCCAAGGTGCCATTCTGGGCATTTCCCTGGATTTTTTACTGTAATTCTGATTTTTTTGAATCGATCTGATCCATTCAGTTGAACGGAACTGATTACTTTATGTGGAGCCATCTCTGCTGCCGTTTCAGCTTCAAACGACTGACTTCCAATTGGGGTGAAGTTCGTACCATCAGTTGACCCTTCGTAGATGATTTCTCTGGGTAAGAAAATCCATGATTTCATGTCGGACATACATCCAATTCCTACTTCAGACAATGAGCGACCTCCGTGAAGGGATACTTCCATCACGATGTCCTGTGCCCAGTAACCTTGCCAATCGCCTGTTCGGAACTCATTTCCTCCCGAGATCCCATCAATTAGGGCGAATTCTCCTCCAGCAGCATATTGATTGGAATATTCCGAAAAGAGTTTCAAGGAAATCGAATTGTCACGCTTCACGAAATCATTTCGGACATTTGTACTGAAATGTCCGTCTTTAAATGCTCTTACCTGTAGCGTAGTGTTCTGATTAATCGTAAA
>JBFHGY010000679.1:0-2204 GCA_041582905.1 Crocinitomicaceae bacterium
GATGAAGTCTTCTCCTGGATAGGAAGGCCCCGCATTATCCGTTCCACTGAATGTATCCGCGTCATCAGCCATTGCAGCGTCCGTAAACTTACCAGTAGATACAGGAGTTCCTCCAATTACTGCCCATCCTTCGTATTCCCAACCAGCAGGAAGCGTCGGTAACATCATCTCTGGGGTTGCCGCTCCAGGGTTGAAGAACCAAACACCACTTAAATCATCAGTCGTAGAATTTGTGGTAGGAGTGGCAATGATGTAGTCTCCAGCTGCTGAAGAAAAATCACTACCCAAGGCTGCCGCATGTGAAACAACCAAATCAGCAGTATTCCCATTAAATGCACCACCAAGGATTTTCACGTCACTTGGGTTCGGATCTGTGTCTGGAAAAGGTTCAATGGAAAGCACAAACATGGATGCATCATCAATATCAGAAGCAGATCCTGTGAAACTTGTTGTTGACATAGCTCCCGAGGCATCGACGTCAAAAGTTCCAATGCTCACTGGACTTCCATTTACGATGATCCACGTCTCGTATTTATGGTTTGCACCAAGATCTTCTAATCCGGTGATATTCAAGGTGAGCTGTTTTGTTGTTGCTGAAGGGTAAGTACATGAGTTATCGTCTTTATCTGCCTCAGCGTTATAGTTACTTGCTGTTGGATCTGTACATCCTTCTTTCTTACACGAAGTGAATGCTGCTCCAATTGTTAGCGCACCAAGTAGAAATAAGTGTCTTCTTTTCATAAACATAATTATTTGATTTAGTTATGCTTATTTAGATCGATGACCTCAAAAGTTCCTTTCACCGATTATCTGTACAATTATTGGAATCCTAAAAACGACTTTGTTGTTTTTCTAGAATTTCACACTTTTGAAAGAGTAAAACCACGGCATGCGAAAGAAAACACTCATCTCATCACAAGTAATCTCAAAGGCACTCCGAATGCCCGGTGATCCGCACTATTCCGAACGCATTCATTTCGAGTCGATCATGAATATGTTGCACTTCATCGAATCGTATGTACTTCATGGCGATCTCAATGTGAAAGAGTATTGCATGTTTGGATACAACTACTCGCTCTACGAACTATTTGGGGACGATTTGGAGCATTACAGAAGATCACTTGAGGAGTTCAAATACGATCAAATCAACAACAATCTGCAACGACGCATTCAAAACTCTGCCTTTTTTGCTCCCATTTTCGGGAATGGACTTGAAGTAAATTTTGGAAATGCGGTACTTGATGATAAGATTTTTGATTTCTACATGAGTCAGTCAAATTTGTCAAGTTTTTACGACGAAAATGTTTGGTCGCATCAAGCTGCAGAGGTCATTGGAACCTACAATGAGGCGAAATATGCAACGAATCGTCGGTTTTCATTTATTTCAGAAATCTCCGATATTTCGAGAAGCGTGATTGATATCATCGACAATCAGAACATCCAGGCAACGAACAAATTGATAGAAGCCTACGAGACTTTTTCCAGTCAAGCTCAGGAAGATTTACGACGATTGGTTCTCGCTGGCTCCAATAAACGGATTTTCATTCCTCCAATTTCTGCAATAGCATTGAGCCGATCGGAAAATCTATCCGATTTGGGTAGAATCACCCAAGAATTAAGAGATGAATTCGTAGATGTTCGGAATAACATTGTTGCCTACGAAAATAGAATTGCAGACGATTCACTTTCGCTAAAAGATTCGTTGTCAGCATTGAATGATTTGGACAAGCTCACCATGAAACTTGGTCAGGAGTATTCAAAAGCAAGTATGGAAGTTTCTGAATGGAGAGATCTGACAAATTTTGCGAAACTGCTCGACGGAGGAGAGTTGGGAGAGTATACTTCAATAACATCTGCACTTCTTAACAAACCAGCAAAACTCATTACGGATAGAATTAAGGATCGAAAAGTGAGGTACCTGTATAATCTGAAGAAGAATTTCTACAACATAAAAAACTACGGAGAGTTGATTCAAAAAGTGTTTAAGATTGAAATTTCCGATGCGGATTTGAAGAAGTATCCAGAATTCAATTTGTAGGAAATCTACGCTTGCGAATCGGCGACTTCCTTTTGGGAATGAATATCTACTTATATCCAATAGGTCAATCCCCACCAATTCATTAACTTTGTGGCTTCAAAACACTGAGAAAATGAGTCAAACTGACGTAGTTAAATATCCAACATACAGCGGATTAAATTTGCCA
>JBFHGY010000680.1:0-2199 GCA_041582905.1 Crocinitomicaceae bacterium
AATAAATTTAGGCGTAGGATTTTCGGGTAAGAAAACAAAACAGAAAGTAAAAAAATAGACTCCCGGGAGCTCGTCGTAAAATATGCTCCTTTTACAACAACCCAAAGCTCGAGTTCAGAAATGAATTCGAGCTTTTTTGTTTAAGTATCTAATTGTTTTTGAATCTATTGGTGGATATCTACTTTTCAAACTACAATTCGTTACATTTGCTTTCTGAATATACACTATGCAACGAACAACCGCTTTTCTGATTTTCATTTTCATCATCCTGAATAGTTTGGCATTTAGTCAGGATAGTACGCGAACGATGCGTTCCTATGTTCCAGAGTCGAATGCATATGATTTATACTATCCATTAGACTTTGTCCTGCAAGAAGATGAAGGAATTATAACGATTACAGATTCAATATCAGGTTTAAACATTACAGTAAGTAGTTATTTTCTGGTTGATCCCCCAACGGATGTAGATATCATTGAGTCTTTGAATTCATTTATCAATGAGAATTACAACAAACAACTCAGCATTGAAGATTGGAATTCATATCATACTGATTTTGATAATCTTGTAGAACTAAAAACCTATTTTGAAGGCGCGAATTGGGTTTGGTATGGAATCAACAACAAAACAACCCTTGTGCTTCTTTCATTGAATAAAGAGACGGAAATCACTCAAGAAGAAATGCTACTGGTAAAGTTTATGATCGATCATTTAATAATTAACTGATCATCTATATTCAAAACTTCAATCTATGCCCAAAACCTTCATCTTCGGCGATATTCATGGATGCTACGATGAATTCATCCAACTCACTCAACAAATGAATGTTAGCGATGACGATCTCATTATTTCGTTGGGCGATATTGTGGATCGTGGGAATAAATCCGTGGATGTCTACACGTACTTTCGAAATCGCCCGAATTCCCTCGTTCTGATGGGAAATCATGAACGGAAACATCTGAATGGAATTCTGAGTTATTCGCAGGAAATTGTGAAAGTTCAATTCGAAGAGAACTATCCGGAGTTTTTAAGTTGGTTAGAGACACTTCCCTACCATTACGCAACAGACGAGGCGATCATCGTACATGCTTTCTTCGAGCACGACAAGTCCCTCCACGAGCAAAAGGAAGAAGTACTAGCTGGCACGACATCTGGAAGTCGTTATTTGGAAGAAAAATATCCAGAAGGCACATATTGGTCGGATTACTACGATGGAACCAAGCCAATTATTTATGGTCATCATGTAGTGGGAGATTCACCCAAAATCAAGAACAATACCTACGGTATCGATACAGGAGCGTGTCACGGCGGAATGCTTACCGCCATCGAATTGCCAGGATTTCACATCCATCAAGTTTCGGTAGAAAGTGATTATTGGAAAGAAGAACAAAGCAAATGGCAAATCCCTGTTTTGAAAGCAAAGGATTGGGAGCGCATGAAATTAACGCAAGTTCACCAGCAAATTGAGAAATTAGGATACAAAGAAGAGCCTGAAGTGCAATCGTTTCTATCCGACATGAAAGTTTGGATTCAGCAGGTGGAAGAATTGATCTCTACCATAAAAACCTCCATTGAAACATTAGCACAAGAGCTAAAACTAGAATTTGCGGACAATTTCAATCAAGAAGTAGCGAAACTCCCCTATCGAACGTTTGTATTTAAAGCGAGTAAGAACAATCTGAGTTTAACGGATATCACGAAGACGATTGACACACCGCAAAAAGTACTGGACTTGGCTGCTGAATTAGGAATTGAGCATGATGTAAATCGTTAGACAGTATTTGATTATCTTCGACAGTACTAATTTGGACACCGCCTGGAACTAAGCTATGAATCAACTGGAAGAAATCATCAACAAAGACAAACACCTTTCGAAGCTACTGAACGAAAAGGAAATAACAGTCTTCAGCAACTTTTCTCGGTCCATGTACAGCCCTGAATTGAAGGAATATATTCAGGATCGCTACGTGAATATCTTTCGTGAAATTTACCGTAAGAGCATTGCTGCTCATGATTTAGGAATTGCCAATGCATTGGTTCGATCTACGGACTATTTGGCCACAGATGCGGCTAAGCGTGCTTTAGTTGATGAATTCACCGAAAGTGTGGAAGCAACACAAGATCATCTCGAATCTTTGATTCCTTCCTTAACTGATAGTACGTTGCCCGTTCAGGTTCGCTCCGCTTTTGGAGAAATCATC
>JBFHGY010000681.1:0-2196 GCA_041582905.1 Crocinitomicaceae bacterium
AAAGAGTTCGCTGTGATGAATAAACAAAAACACGAAAGGAATCATCAACACGTAGAAAAGGTTGTCCATAAAAGCAGTGATGACTACAATGGCTGTGGCTTTCCCGAAGGGAATGGTTTCTCGATTGAGGATGAACATGGCTACGGCAGCGCCACCTACGACACCCGGAGAGAGAGCTGAGGCGAATTCCCAAATCATGATGACATAAAAAGCGGCTTTCCAGTTCAGCTTATTTTTTGTGAGCAGTCGGATGCGCACGATGTAAAAGAAATCGCGCCCCACCATAAAGAGCAATGCGCCTGCGAGCCACCACCAGGTTGAGTTCGACCATTCGATTTGGTTGAGTGCATCAGAAACGGTTTGCTGCGCGTAGTTCCCGTTTGCGTCGAGTTGAAAATCGGCTTCGTCGTGGATATCCACTTCCTTGTTTTGATTTCCGTCGATCCAGGAATGAGTTCCTTTTCCTGCTTCTACTTCAACAAAGCTTACTGTGGAAATCGCGCGATACACCATCCAGCTCGAGATAAGCAAGCCAATAACGACGGCAAGAGTAATTTTCCAGCCGCTAAACGCCGATTTCATCGGAGACTTCATTGTTCTTCTGTGCTTGGAACCAATTCAACCTCGACTTCCCAATTCGCACGAACTTTCGTTTGGGTTGAATAGTGGTCGATTTGCTCGGGAAGTGTTCGAGTTGATAGTTCTCCAGTGTCCCACTTTCCATTTTCATTTTCGTCGCGAATGACCTTAAACGTATAGTCGCCAGGAAGCAATTCTGAAAGGCTATATCTTTCCGCACTTGGCGTAATCGACAACTCGCGAACGAGATCCTTTCCTTTAACTACTTGAAGTAAAATTTGATTTGTGTATGAACTGATGTCCAAAGAAATGACACCGTATTTTTTCGCTGAATTTAAGGTGATCGTCCCTCGGAAAGCTTCAGAATTACCTGTCATTGTTTCAATGGCTTCTTTTTCGAATTCGACAAGGATTTCTTGTGTTGATCCTCGTTTTACGTCAAACGTTAGGGTGTTTTTGGCAAAGCTTACTTCGTACGGAATGTCGGTTGAATCGTCGGGATTCGAAAGGTGAATCAAACTGGTGTCTATGCCTTTGATGAGGTCATTTAAACGAAAGGTAAACGCCTGACTTGGCGTAAAAGTTTTGCTTTTCTCCGTTGGTTGAATCAGTACTTTTCCTGTTTTCTTCGCTTCAGGAATTCGGAACGTCAATGTGTCTGAAAATTCGGGTGTTGTTAATGCAATTTCCCCAGAAATCAACTCGCTTGGGTCCATAAAAACGTGTAGCGTTGTTTCATCTTCCAAAAAATACTGGTTCGAGTCTACGCTCACTCCGTCAATGGAAACAACAGGATCAACAATTTCGGAGGTGGTTTTGAGTAAAAAAGTGGCAGGTGCAGCAAATTCGACGGATGCTAATTCTGCTTTTACCACAGGTGTAAACTGACGAATCGGCGTCGAAAGAGTCGTTGTCGAATCAATGGTAATGAGTGAATCCGCGAAAAAACCAACTTCTTCCGTCGCTTGAGGCAAGAGATCTTTGTTTTCATCCTTGAACGCAATGATTTTGTACGTCCCAGGACGTAAATAGGTCAAATTCGCTTTTCCAGAACGGTCCGTTTGTGCAAAATTGATGAGACCATCCGATTCAGGATCATACAAAGCAACGACAGATTCGGCAATGGGAGCATTCGTGTAGGCGTCTACAACCGAAACCGAGAGTCGGGTAGAGTCCAAGACACTTCCTGTAGAAAACACATATTGCATGATCGAATCGTTTCGCTCCGATAAATCGCGGACGGTTTTATTGAGGTAGATCGCATAAGTGGTGTTCGAACGCAACTCTTCATCCCAGGTCAATGTCAACGTTTTCTGATGCATACTTGCCTTAACAGTGGCATGTGGCGGAACCATCTGAATCGAAGTTCCTGGGCTCGAAAGCGTGAAGTATTCATCAAAAGGAATTTCGACGGTGTTTCCCGTAAAGTTTACACTTGCATTGGGCGGGTTGACTTTTCCATCAATCGGCTTTGGGGCAGAAGTATCTTGATCTCCACCGGTAATCGTACCAACTTGGGCACAACTTGCCAGAAGAAGAGAAGAAAGAAAAACTAGATAACCGTAACGAGCCATGTACACAATTGATTCAGATGCGTAGCATCTACACTGTCAAAAG
>JBFHGY010000682.1:0-2186 GCA_041582905.1 Crocinitomicaceae bacterium
GCTCGTTTGATTATCGGAAATTTTCGTTTCAGAAGATTGATTACAACTCAACAATGAATTCATCACGCTAAAACAAAGTAAAAGGTGATTTTTAATCATTGTATTCATTCTTCGCCAAGCGTTCTTGTACTTCCTTCAGATTTTGCTTTTTCTTCTTCTTACGCGTCTTAATCGCTGTTTTCGTGAAGTATTTATGCTTTTTTAGAAACACGACCTGGATTTCATCCCATTGGCGATCGCTTTGGATCTTTCCATGCTCTTTCAATTCTCGTCGAAGTTTATCAGCAATTTCATGGAAGTCATCTCTTCCTAGATAATCCAAATCGGCATCACAAATGATTTCTTCGAGCAGGTTTTTCGGTTTATGCGGAATTTCCGTGACGTAAATCAACTCTTTGATGCGCTCGATATGCGTATCTGTATATCCGTATTTCGGTAATATTTCTCCAGCTAATCGCACTCCAATGGGTTCATTTTTATCGTACTGCTCAATGAAACCGGCATCGTGATATGTTGCTGCAGATTTTAGCAAGAATAATCCTTCGTCCGTCACGCCTTCCAAAAGGGCAATTCGTTCCACGGCTGTTACCACGTCTTTGGTATGTGCGATACTGTGGTAATGCAAGTTTTTGGATAGGCGTTTTTCCAACAATTGCATGATGTGCCGCTCCGCTTTGTAATAGTTAATCGAACTGTACAAGTGCAGGTTGACAATCTGGTTGAATCGCTCATTTGGACGAATTCCTTCGCCTCCAATGGAAAGCTCTGGCTTAATGCGATCCACAGTGTACATGTCAATCAATCCACGACTTTTCGACTGAGCTTTTCCTTTAAACGTACATTCAAAGTAAGGCTCAATCAGCTGGAAAGTAGATCCTGAAATGGTTATTTTTCCGGGCTCACCTAACATTTCCATTCGTTGCGCCTGATTCACTGTTGCGCCCCAAATATCGTACGCCAAACGTTCACTCCCAATAACTCCTGCAGTCACTTCTCCTGTATTAATTCCAAGGCGTAACTCCCAATATTCTCTTCCATTAGCAATCGCATCATTTTTGCGCTTTTCCATGTAAGCCTGAATTTCGAGTGCTGCCAAACAGGTATCTATCGGATTGGTATTGTTTCGAACGGGAACACCTCCTGCGCACATGTAGGCATCACCAATCGTTTTGATCTTTTCGAGGTTGTTATTCACAATGATTTCATCAAACTTCGTGAAGTACACATCTAACTTTTTGACCAACTCTGTTGGTTTCATTCGGTCGGAAATCTTGGTAAAGCCAACAAAATCAGTAAACAATACTGAAACTTTCGTGTAGGCACGTGCGCGCGCCTTTCCTCGTTTTTTTAGCTCTTCAGCTGTCGATGCAGGAATAACGTTTTGAAGTAATTTCTCTGTTTTATCCTTCTCGATTTGAAGGAGTTTTTGTTGGCGAACTACCTTATTTTTCTCTTCCTCAATTTTCTTTCGCTGCTCATCAATCTTGATGTTTTGCTCTTGAATTTCGCGCGTACGGTCATGGATTTTCATTTCCAATCGTACTTGTTCGCGTCGTGCTGAATCAATTCTTCGGCGCACAAACCAACGAATGATAATTAAAGCAACTACCGCCACAATTACCCAAAACCACAAGGTTTGCCAAAAGGGTGCGCCCACATGAATGGTTAATGTTGCTGGATATGTACTCCATGGTCCGTCATTCAATCGTGCGTATACTTTGAGTACATATTTCCCTGGAGCCAAGGCGTTGAAATGAATTTCATTATCCGCTCCCAGTAAAATTTCACCTTCGTCAGATCCTTCTAACTCATACTTGTAATTGACCAATTCCGGATGTGCCAAATCGGATGGTTGAAAACGTAAGGTAAAGCTTCGTTTTTCGTAGGAGAGTTGAATCTCAGATATTTCAGAAATCGGACGAGCAAGAATACTATTTGCGCTCGGTTTGAGCCAGTCGTTTTCTAATTTAAATTTTGTGAATGTTACGTCTATGGCCTGTTTTGGCTTAGAAATTTCGTCAGGATGGAAGTAGTTATATCCAAAAATCCCTCCGAAATACATCTTTCCCGATGAAGAGAGAAAATATGCACCGCTGTTGAATTCATTACTCAATAAACCATGCGTCTCCGTGTAATTACGAATTCGGTTCGTTTTCGCATTAAATTGGCACAATCCTTTGTTCGTA
>JBFHGY010000683.1:0-2168 GCA_041582905.1 Crocinitomicaceae bacterium
ATCCAACAACTACTCCTTCACAAACTGAGCTGAAGCCGCCCCTTGACGAATCAAGTAAATACCTGGATTTAAATCACGAACGTCAATTTTGTTCGATCCATCCAATGACCAATTAGACAACTGTTTTCCCGAAAGATCAAAAATGAAAATGGGCTCGTCGTTTTGATCGGCGGCAGACAGATAGAGAAAATCACTCGTTGGGTTAGGAGCCAAAATGAGTGATCGATCCTTTGAAATCTTCTCAGTAACAGCCAAGCGTAAATCACTATCGATAAAGTTGGGAATACTTACTTGAGGATTTCCCGTAAGTGTGACATAATCCGAAACGAAATTGCAGCTCGTGCCGGGAAGATCAGGGTTGGTGATAGCAGCGAGTTTTTGATATTCTTTCAACGAGAAATAGAGTTTTAAATCTGGACCTAATTGCATGGGACCAGAAATTCCGGTACTACTTGTTCCAAGAAAAACCTGACTTCCAGGAATGTCGGTTGCCATCAAATCATATTGGAATACATCTCCGTTAATTCCGAGTTCACCAACGTAAAAGAAACGACCACTTGGAGAAAAGGCTCTTCCCCATCCGCCCCATCCAGCGGAACCAGTAAAACCAAGGCTGATAGGATTAGAAATTGCTCCAGTCGCGTTATCAAAATCAAAAATGTTATCGCCTTGAGCTAATCGATCGCCTTGTACAGAAATTTTGATTTGACCTCCGTTGTTCGTACCACTTCCAACGTTATAGGTGGTAGGTGCTGAAATTCCTGTGGGTGTTACGTGCATTACGTAAAAGGTGTTACCTGTTTTGGAATGAACAACAAGCCAGTGACCTGTTCCGTCAGCATCTTCTGTGGCAGTCATTCCTTCTGCCAACGGAGAAGGAGGTGGATCAAGTACGGGATCTCCCACAAGCGTCAAATCTCCTAAACCGCCATCCAATGACATATCCACAATTGAAACGCGCACTCCGACTGGGTTTGGAGATGCACCAATGGTAAAAAGGTAATACTCATTTGTCGACTTTCGGATGATTAAAGAGGATTGGGGAGAACTGTCTGAGCCTGTCAGTCCAGTGATATCACCATTCGGCATTAATTCATGATTTCGGTTCCAAACCCCTCCTGGCCAAGGGTTACTCGAATCACCTCCACCATTTGTATAGAACAATAAGTTTCCAGCTTCATCGGAGATGGTAGCCGATCCTTCTTCACAGATCATATCAGAACCAGAAGTAGCAACAGGAGATCCAGTCGTAAATTCCAAGGAAACGAACCATCCGAAGTACCAGTGATTCATTGTTCCGCCGTGTTGAGCAAATAAAGATTGACCATTCAGCATGCAGCTGAGTGCGAGTGCAAAGGTTAGGGCTTTTTTCATTTTGGAAAGGTGTTTAGTGTAAAATTAGTCAATGTCGAAACGGGAATAATCGACACTTTATTATCTATTCATGAAAAGTATACAGGTCAACGTTGCGTTCTCCTGATCCAACTTGGCAATACAATCGCTCCGATAAACAAATAGGGGAAGTACGAAATCAAACGCCAAAGAATGGCCATTCCAGCGAGCAAAATGGCGGTTGCGCCGAAGCCTCCTAATAATTCACCAAAGGCATATTCAGCAACACCGCTGCCACCAGGAGTTGGAGTTACCAACATGAACAACCACAAAACGAATTGTTTTCCGAGTACTTTTATGTTTTCGAGGAAGCCTAAATCCAAGAAGGCGTTCATAATAGCATTGATGACCAAATAGCGAGAAATCCAACTTCCACATGTGGCTAGAAAGACTTTGATCCAATGCGATCGTTTTTCTTCTTTGAATTCTTCGGATGCGGTCTCGATGTCCTTTCCCCACTCCTTTGCAATGAAACTCCAGCGCTTCAAAAAGGGTAATCTAAAAATGAACAGTAAAAAGCGCGTTGCCAATTTGGGATACCAGAAAATGGTCAAGTACAGAAGCAGTGAAACGGAAAGAATAATCGCATATCCGCCCCAAAACCACCAAACTAACGCCTGTGAGCCTTCTGCGGAAAAGAGTTCGCTGTGATGAATAAACAAAAACACGAAAGGAATCATCAACACGTAGAAAAGGTTGTCCATAAAAGCAGTGATGACTACAATGGCTGTGGCTTTCCCGAAGGGAATGGTTTCTCGATTGAGGATGAACATGGC
>JBFHGY010000684.1:0-2164 GCA_041582905.1 Crocinitomicaceae bacterium
GCCCAACCATAGGTTCGCTCAAACCCTTGACTTAGCGAATCGTTGAAATAGTCAATCTCTAAGGCGATATTCTCCTTTGTCAAATGCGCTTTCAATCCATTGATGATTTGCTCGCGCTCCTTCAGTTCCGGTTGTTCTTTCAATAATCGAACGAGCGACCAATGACCGTGAACGGCAGAATGCCAATCGAAACAGCCATAAAACGCAGGGTGTAAGTCTTTCGGTGAACGCAAATAATCATCACTTCCAATCACCTGGTTCAGCTTATTTGGATACTCGATGTCGATGCACGCAATTGGCAACTTCACCAATTTCTCAGCACTCTCTTTCGTTAATTCAAGGCGTTGAGTTGGTTTCAAGGGTTCTTCCACTTCTGGTTGAGGAGGATACTGAACACATGCGGATAAAACCACACCAAATAGTACGTAGAATGGGATGTGTTTTTTCATGTGACGAAAATAAAGATTTATTTGATGCATATCCGTGGGGTACAATCATGTATTGTTTGATGACGGAATTATTTTCAATATAAAGACGCAGATCGATACACGCCGCTGTTCCTCCGAATGGACATCGAATTGAAAATTACTTACTCGTAACCGAATAATACACTGTTGCGAAGACGTTGTACGCGAAGCCGATCGTGAACGCCGCAGAGAACAGAATCATCGGAATGTTCGTTGTTTCAAGGTGATAGACTACCTGAAAAACACCGTACGCCAAAAACACACTTTCGATCAGAAGGAGTGGTGTAATTTGAATGCGATTGTACTTTTTCCGTTCTCTTTTTGTCTTTTGTGCTGTGATATTAAATTTCGGTGTGCGAACAAACTCCGATTTCTTTCCCAAATACCCTTCCATCACACCAAGTGCCATGTAGACAGACATTCCCATGTTGACGATCAAGAAAGAAATAAAGATGAACGGAAATGAAATCACTCCGAGAAGCTTATTCTTCGCCGAAGAAATGTTTCCTCCTGCAAACACCAATAATAGGAGGATGTTCGTTGACAAAAAGACAGGAAACAAATAGAAAATCCATGAATCTTTCGGTAGTTCATTCACCGCCAGAGACACTGGAAACGACATCAAAATAAACAGTACTACAATCAGATATACCGAACTATTGAGGAGGTGGAATGATCCAACCATCTTTGCCCAGGCGCTCGGACGCTTATCTTTGATTAAAGCAGAGACGTTCTTTCGAACACATTCTGCTGCTCCTTTCGACCAACGAAATTGTTGCGCTCGATACGCTGGCAGCGTAACAGGAAGTTCAGAGGGAGATTCAATCTCGCGTACGTACGCGAACTTCCACCCTTTGATTTGCGCTCTGAAACTAAGGTCCAAATCTTCAGTTAAGGTATCCGCTTGCCATCCACCTGCATCAGCAATACACGATTTCCGCCAAATCCCAGCCGTTCCATTGAAGTTAATGTACGCTCCACTGGCATTTCTTCCACCTTGCTCTACCGAAAAGTGCGTGTTCAAAATTACCGTTTGTAAGCGCGTAAGGAACGAATAATTATCATTCAAATACGTCCATCTGGATTGCACCACTCCCACCTTCTCATGGCTGAAATACGGCATGGCATCCATCAGAAAATCGACATCTGGTAAAAAATCGGCATCGAAAATGGCAACGAATTCACCTTTCGCCGTTTTCAATCCGTAGTCAAGCGCTCCCGCCTTAAATCCCACTCGGTCTTCTCGTTGGATGTATTGAATATCTATTCCTTGTTGTTGGTAATGATCTACCTTCGCCTTGGCCTTGTCAACCGTATCATCCGTTGAATCATCCAACACTTGTATTTCAAGTTTATCCTTTGGATAATTTAGCGTAACAATATGATCGATCAGGCGCTCTACCACATACGATTCATTGTACATCGGAAGTTGAATCGTTACATGTGGTAACTCTTCCCATTCCTTCTTTGGATGGACATTTTTTCGAAACAAAAAATTGAGCAGAAGCATAAACTCGACCAAACTGTAAATCAGTAGTAAGGTTGAAATGATCACGTATATCGTAAGTACGAAGTAAGTCAAGTTAAATCCTTCTTTTATTCCAAAATGATCGCAGCAGAGCCGGGAGTAAAATCAAATCCGAAATTAACGCAATTAACAACATAGATGCAACCAAAATTCCAATATTTCGGTTCGA
>JBFHGY010000685.1:0-2143 GCA_041582905.1 Crocinitomicaceae bacterium
AGAGCAGAATATCCCGTGTAGGTTCCAATTTCCAAAATGTTTTTCGGGCGGATCATGTGTGAAAGCATGCTCAACACGCGTCCTTGAAACTGTCCGCTCAACATACGTGGCTGCAACACCTCTAAGTGCGTTCTTCTATTGAGCTCATATAATAATTCGGGCTCTTTTTCGGTATGAGCGCATACGTAATCGTCGAGTTCTTGAGAGATAAATTCCATGACACAATTATTTCTGCAAAGATGGGAATAAATTAGCGAGACGGAGGCTGAATCAGTACTGGTTCTGGTAAAGGTGGACTTACTGCCAAATTTTTGTCAAACAAGGCGATAGGTCTGACAACATCAAGAACTTCCAACTTTTCCTTATCGAATGGTTGTTTTTTCCGTTGGAATCGATCGTAAAGACTGAGGTATGTTTCTCCGAAATAACGCAAACACTCAATGTTTCGTAGGTGATAGAAAGCCATTGCGGCGTCATTTAAAACTCTCTCGGATGTTTTCGAAGGATGATGATAAATGACCTCCACTTTGTGGTAAGCCGCCGCTTCTTTTAAAACATCCGATTGCAAAAAATCTAGCACGCTCTTCTTTTCTTGCCAGTCGTCCACTTTCGATTGAAAGTAATTAACTAAACCAGAATCAGCCTCAGGAATTGCACTAAGCTCTTGGTGTTCGTTTTCCGCACGCTCTAATTGCTCTTCAACTTCAGCCATTGTGAATTGCATATACAAAACAGCATTAAATCCTTTATCATTTGGATTTGACGCCACTGATCCGGTTTCCGCTTCCGTCAAGTTTCGATTGATCATAAAATAATCTACGATGGCAACAGTTAAGTTGGCGGTATCCGCTATTTCAGGCGTCCAACCTAAAAGATGAATCTGAATAAACTTCTTTCTGCTTATATCCACCGTAAAACTCGGTCTAGGCATACAAATCGGAAAACTAATCCCAAGACTTTTCATATAGTTATCTTCTTCATATTGATTCTCCTTTGCCGTTATCCGAATTTCTTTCAGAATCTCCTCCATACACCTCGTGCTATCCGCTTGCGAAATCTGATAAAGCAATTCATCACCTTCGGTGTAAACCTCTTCGCAACTTACTAATGCCAAAGCACAGAATGCAGCAATCACGTACATAATATTCTTGATCATCCCTCCCATTTTACTTATCTCTTTTGCTCCAATTGTTATTAATAATAATTGCTGGGTGCATCGTTTTTAATGCTTCCAATTTTTGTTTGTCCAAATCCTTTCCCTTGCGTTGTGAGCGCTCATAGAGATGGAGATAAGTCTCTCCGAAGTACCGCATACATTCGTAATTGCGCATTTGGTAATACGCCAATTCAATTTTTCTTTTGACCGTTTTCCATTTTTCGCCTTCCGATGAATACGAAAAGCGTATATGAGCTGGAGTAGCGTATAGCCGTAACCTTTCTTCAATCAGTTTCTGTGCACTCAATTTACGCTCTGAATCAGCCACGTATTTTCTCATTCGGTGAATAGCCGAAGTATCTGATTGGTTATTTGTCAATAATCCATGTAATTCCTCCCGATTTGATTTCAGCTGTCTTTCCATTTCCCGATCCGAAAAGGTAGAGTAAAACAATCGCTCAAATCCTTCATAATTAGGGTTCATTGAAAGTTGATACATTTCGGATGATGTGAGATTTCGGTTGAACATGAAATACTCATAAATCACTGAGCTGACCTCCGTTTCGTTTGATAAAATGTAACAACGAGCCATGATCTGTTCCGATCTGTTTATCATTACACTAATAACGTTTTTAATCCCACAGTAGGGGACATCACTTTCATAAATGTGATACAGCCGATATAGATTATCCTCACCTTCTTCCCAAATCTCATCGAGAATCTCCTCCATACACCTCGTGCTATCCGCTTCCGAAATCTGATAAAACAATTCATCACCTTCGCTGTAAACCGCTTCGCAACTGAACAAAAAGAAGATTAAGGGAAGAAAAAATAGAAGTCGCAACATGTAGGTGTTTTGACGCTAAATCAACAAAAACAATGCCCTGTTTGTGCCAATCAAGAAGAAAATCGCACTTTTGCAGCTTGAAACGAGCTTGGTATTTAGTGATCGCACCATTTGGGTGATTAAAAAAATAGCATAAGAGA
>JBFHGY010000686.1:0-2135 GCA_041582905.1 Crocinitomicaceae bacterium
GCAATGCTCATTGCTCCTGGAATCTGGTGACGAAAATACTCTTCTGAGCTAGGAGTGTTAGGGTGGATTAGTGGCAAAACAGCACTTGATTTTCGCAAAATTTCATCGATAGTATCGAAATTAATGTAAGAATCATGGAATGTAACGTGTTTTGAGCGCCCCATCGATTTCAATTGATCTTTTAAGCGAATGACCTCGGAGTGTTGTGGATCGGCTTTTCCTAAAAAATGAAAATGAATGGAATCATCGCATTGTTTAATGAGGGAAAGAAACCCATCCAAATCTTTTCTTCGCGTTTCTACGGCACCAATTAATGCGATGTGGGTTTGATCTTCTCTGATTTCAATTTCTCCATTCGACTTTGGAAAATCGATAGGGTAGAAGTGGGAAATTTGGATGTTAGGCTTGCGGTGGCTTCGGCTCCGCTCAGCCGCCGCGGAACCAGAAATGGAAACAAAATCAAGGTGGCTGAGCGGAGCCGAAGCCACGTCATCTCTCAAAAACTCTCCCAACACAAAGTACTTCTTGATTTTCAAATGAATCATCCGCTGCGTAAAGCTCCCTTGGAATTTCCGTATGGTATGAACAACCCCGATAAACTCCATTTTTCGAAACAACGAAAACAAGCATGCATTGCGAACATGTCCCCCCTGTGCCGTATTGAATACAACTTTATCAACATCCTTTTGCTTTAAGATGCGCATCAAACGACGTATAATCAACGCATCGCCAATGGCAGCACCCGTTAAACCTTTTCGTTTGTTTTCACCTCGATGATCAACCAATATCCACTCGTCCACCAACTGTTCTAAATGTTGATTTCGCTCCCGAACAAGCTCGTTAGTCACCAATAATATCCAGCAATTGATGCTTTTCAGCGCATGAATCTGCGTGAGTAAACACTCGTCGTGAGAAGAAGCGAGTTCAACGAGAGCAATGCGGGCAGGAAGTGATGCTGATTTCAACAATTCGATCTTGGAAAGCTATTTGTTACACAAATAAACGAAAAACAATTCGTCGTAATTTTGGTACCATGAGAAATCTTTTCATTGCTTTTTGCTCATTTTTAGCGCTTTCGATGGGTGGTGCACTGGCTCAAAAGAACCAGATTGTAGTTATGATTGACCCAGGACATGGAGGAAAAGATGTCGGACACGAAACATCGATTAGCGGTCATGAAGACGAGAAGCACCTCAACTTGAAGATCGCCAAGTTTTTGGGTGGATACATTGAAAAATACCTGAGCAATGTAAAAGTGGTGTACACGCGAACGGGAGATCAAACAGTTTCGTTGGATGATCGTGTAGACAAAGCAAACAGCGCGAAAGTCGATTACTTTTTGAGTATTCACTGCAACGGAAACGACAATAAAAATGTCCGCGGTACCGAGTCGCACGTCCATTCAATGTCTGCAAAGAAGTCGGTTTCTTTAGCACGAATGATTGAGAAGCAGTTTTCATCACGAGCGGGACGACATTCACGTGGAGTAAAAGACAAAAACGATTTGCAGCACTCCTTGCAAGTATTGAAGTTTACCGAAATGACAAGTGTATTGATAGAATGTGGGTTCATCACAAACACACGAGAGGCAAATTATCTCAATTCGACTTACGGTCAGGAAATCATCGCTTCGGCCATTTTTAGAGCATTCCGCGGCTTCATAACAAAGGAGCATCCAAACATTTCCTTCAAGAAAGTAGCAGGAAGTACAGCTTCTAGTTCCGAATCGGGAAGCTATGCGATTCAAATTGCTTCGTCAAAAGAATGGATTGATGATGAAGATGCACGCTGGAAGAAACTCGACGTGAAACGCATTCAGCTAAACACGACCAGTGCATACAAGTACATCTATATTGTTGGAAATTATGCAACTAGATCAGATGCCAATGCTGCATTAGAGGGAATTCGCCAAAAAGGATTCCGCGATGCATTCGTCACAAAGCGATAAAAAGTAAGGAATCACATGGATTTTTTTGTTTTTGCTTGCTCAAAAAGAAATTCTTTATTTATATTTGCACTCGCCTGAAAAAAGGTAGAGCGCCTCAAGAAGGTTGTGAAACGCTTCTTTAGCTCAGTTGGTTAGAGCATCTGACTGTTAATCAGAGGGTCCCTGGTTCGAGCCCAGGAAGGAGCGC
>JBFHGY010000687.1:0-2118 GCA_041582905.1 Crocinitomicaceae bacterium
CCTCGATGATTTGCACCAAACACCAGTGAGTTCACCCATTTCCGGACCAGGAATTCTATCCTACAAATACCGTTTGGTTGATCAATACGAAGAGAACGGACGCAAAATTCACAAGATTAAAATCATTCCGCGCTACTCCTCTACCTCGACTTTGGAAGGACATATTTACGTGATTGATTCATTATGGCTCGTCCAAAAGATTGACGTGACCATGGAAAAAGGAAACCTGCTCATTTATGATTATTTCCAAATCGAGCAGTTCTACGATACACCTGGCGATTCTTTGTGTCGTCTCAATAAACAAGTACTCACCTACGGTGTAGCATACAAAAACCAAACGTCCACTTGTTCCACCATTGCCACCTTCAAAGACTATGATTTTAACCCTCAATTTGGACCGAAATTTTTCTCGAATGAAGTAGCCGTAACAGAGCAAGAAGCCTACGACAAAGATACTTCGTATTGGTCTCAGAATCGCTCCGCTGAATTAACACTTGAGGAACGTCAATACATCATCACACGCGACAGTATTCAAGATGCGCATAATCGAAAGGAATACCTCGACTCTGTGGATGCCGTCTTCAATAAAATCACCTTTTGGAAAGTAGCATGGTTCGGTATAGAACATCGAAACCGTCCGAAAAAGACGCAGTGGTATTTGAGCTCCGTGGCGAGTTTGATTGAACCGATTTCCATTGGAGGTCCGCGCATTAATCCAGGATTTTTCTATTTCAAAAAATGGGAAAATGAGCGCATTTTTACCACGAGCAACGATATTTCCTTCGGTATTCTGAATCAAGATTTGCGAGGATCCACCAATCTGTATTATCGTTATGATCCGTTTCATTTTGGATCGGTAAGCACCCGATTCTACCACAGCATTGGCGCGATTCGTACGGCGGATGCCTTCACACAGATCTACAAGCGTGATAACTTCTTTGAAGTGACAGGAATGAATGTCACACACAATTATGAGGTTTTAAACGGTCTGTATGTTTTCAATTATTTCAGTTTCGCTGAGCGCCGAAGCATTCAGAATTATAAGTTTTTGGAAAGTATCGACGAGATCCTCCCCAATAATGACCCGACTGAATTTGAAGCCTATCAAGCATTCATCACGAGCATGACTGTGGAATACGTTCCCAACCAAAAGTACATGCGCGAACCCAACCGAAAAGTGATTCTCGGATCGAAATGGCCGACTTTTTACATGTACTACGAAAAAGGAATTCCATCGATTTTCGGTAGCGACGTCGATTTCGATTATATCTCAGGAGGAATTCGTCAGACCTTCAAAATTGGAACGCTTGGAACCTCATCGTACCACATGAAAGGAGGAACCTTTTTGCGTACGGCAGTAGTCAAGGAAATTGACCGAAAGTTCCAGCGACGAAGTGATCCTATTTTCTTTACCAATCCATTAAATTCTTTCCAATCCCTTGATTCGCTCCTGCCAACGGATCAATTCTACGTGGAAGCACACTACATTCATCATGACAACGGTGCGATTATCAATAAGATCCCCTTCATGAAGAAAACCCGCATTGGTTTGGTGGGCGGTGGAGGCTATCTCTACGTTCCTGAACACAATTGGCAACACTACGAGTTCGTTGCGGGATTAGAACGTACGTTCAAGTTCTCTCGCCGTCGACTACGCTTGGGGATTTACGGAACCTTTGCCGATGGAAACAAAATGGATCCGCGCTTTGGCTGGAAAGTTTCGTTTGATTTGCTCGACGATCGGAATATGTCGTATAATTTTTAGTGATGATGAAGTTGAGCTTTCTTCTCTTTGGATTGGTTCTCATGACAAGTTGCAAGCAAGCCCCAGTTGAAATAGTATGCTATCCACCCTACCGAAAATTGGACGTGCGTGCTGAACGTATTTCTACTGTTCCGGAAAAGTTAGAATTCTCTGATGTGATGGATACGATCACATCTTCAAAGAAATACCTCATTGCGGATTGAGGCAATCCTGACAAGAACCGACAACAACGTCTGATTCCAGAGCAGCTCGGGTGTGAAATGACGGAACACGGCGTTATCCAAATCGATCCCTTTCAAAAAACAACGGTTGACGGTGTATTCGCTTGTGGCGATTGTGCAAATCCAATGCGC
>JBFHGY010000688.1:0-2117 GCA_041582905.1 Crocinitomicaceae bacterium
GCGATTTAAGTGTATACGAAGGAGCTGTTGCGCCGTGGAAAGGCGAAAAAATGGGGAAATACCTCGATAAATTTATCGATCAAGCTTCTGATCTCGGTTTTCCCATTCATCGACCTGTTGCAGAATTATCCGATGCCGAACTTGAACTCCTCTGGAATGGAAAAGGACGCGTGAAAGGAATCAATGATTTCTTCAAAATGGTCGAGAGCAAATCGTACAAGATTCAATACCGCGTGATGCTGTCGCGCTACCGAGGAAAAACTGATTGTCACGATTGTCGGGGAACACGACTTCGAAAAGATGCGAACTACGTTAAGGTAGAGGGGAAATCCATTACCGATATTGTGCTGAGTCCGATTAAAGATTCCATTGCATTTTTCGAGAATTTGACGCCTAATCAACACGATATTCAAATCACGAAGAAAATTCTACCTGAAATTCAACAGCGACTTCAATTCCTAGACGATGTTGGTTTGGGATATCTGACTTTGAATCGACGCTCGAACTCACTTTCCGGTGGAGAATCGCAGCGTATTAACTTGGCGACCTCTCTCGGAAGCAGCTTGGTTGGATCCATGTATATTCTGGATGAACCTTCGATTGGATTACATCCAAAAGACACCGAACGATTAATCAAAGTATTGCATTCGCTTCGAGACATTGGAAATACCGTCATTGTTGTGGAACATGAAGAAGACATCATGCAAGCTGCCGATGAAATCATCGATATTGGTCCAATGGCAGGTGCGTATGGTGGAGAAATTGTATTTCAGGGAAAGCACAAACAACTACCGAAGGCGAAAAACAGTCTCACTGCAGATTACCTAACAGGGAAAGAAATTATTCCTGTTCCTGAGCGCCGAAGAAAAACCAAAAACAAGTTAAGCATTACAGGTGCACGTCAACATAATTTGAAAAATGTGGATGTTGATTTCCCGTTAAACAGCTTGGTATGCGTTACAGGCGTGAGTGGATCGGGTAAATCCACTTTGGTACGCGAAATCTTATTGCCTGCGGTACGGAAAGAATTGGGAATTTATGGCGATCAACAAGGCGACTATCGTTCATTCACTGGAGACGTAAAAACACTCAAAGCCATCGAGTTCGTTGATCAAAATCCGATTGGAAAGTCTTCACGAAGTAATCCCGTTACCTACGTGAAAGCATTCGACGATATTCGTGATTTATTTGCCCGTCAACCGTTAGCGAAAGCACGAAATTACAAACCTGGCTTCTTCAGTTTCAACGTAGACGGAGGTCGTTGTGAAGTGTGTGACGGAGAAGGATCGATCACGGTTGGAATGCAATTCATGGCGGACGTTCACCTTCCGTGTGAGCAATGTAAGGGAACGCGTTACAAAGCCGAGACATTGGATATTCTGTATCGAGAGAAATCCATTGCCGAAATTTTGGATATGGACGTATCCGAAGCATTTGAATTCTTCCAAGAAGGCGATTCAAAAACGGAACAAAAAATCGTTGATAAGATCGAGCCTTTGGTGAAAGTCGGATTGGGCTATTTGAAATTGGGGCAACCTTCAAGTACACTAAGTGGTGGTGAAGCTCCACGGATCAAATTGGCCTCTTTCTTATCGAAAGGAAAATCGAGTCCAGCCACACTCTTCATCTTCGATGAACCTACGACAGGCTTACACTTCCACGATGTCAATAAGTTAGTTATTGCGCTCAATGAGCTGATCAACGCTGGACATTCGGTAATTGTCATTGAGCACAACCTTGACGTAATCAAATGTGCGGATCACATCATCGATATGGGACCAGGTGGAGGAAACGACGGAGGAAATGTTGTCTTCGCGGGAACACCAGAAGATATTGTGAAGGAGAAAAAGAGTCATACAGGGCGATTCTTGAAAGAGAAACTAACATGATATGAAATTTTCAACCTACCTCACCACATCACTCGTTCTACTATCTATCTTTCTGTTGCAATCCTGTTCTTCTGTAAACTACGAATACCAGGAAGCGGCAAATCCCTCCGAAATATACGCCAACGATGACACCACACTGCTTGGAACATTTTCGTACAACGGCTACACGATTGCGCCTTACTTCTGTGAATCACTTCAAGAAGAAGTAAAAACGCTCCTCGATCAAAA
>JBFHGY010000689.1:0-2109 GCA_041582905.1 Crocinitomicaceae bacterium
AATCCGAAAACGGTCCTTGAAGTAAGTCCGGTAAGATGGTCAAAATATCAATTCTCATAGGGCAAAATTAGCTAATTTAGACGTTCAATAAGTCGACTTTATGAGAATACATTTCCTTTTATTTTTCCTTTCTGTTTGTTTGAGTTTTGCATCCTTTGGTCAGCTGAGCAAGGCGCCTTTCCCCGATTTAACAGGAAATGAAACACCTACCTACGAGCAATTGATTGTCAAATATCAGGAATTAGCCAACCAGCATAACGAAATTGAGCTGTATTCCATGGGAGAGTCTGATTATGGCTTACCGATTTATCTGTGTGTATTGAATGGCGCACAAGATTCGATTCAAACCTTCGAAAAGGCACGGAACTCGACAACCTTATTGATCAATAACGGAATTCATCCAGGGGAACCAGACGGAATCAATGCCTGTCTAATCTGGATGGAAGATTGGATCAAAGCAGGGAAAAACACGAAGGACATGCCCGTAATTGGAATCATTCCGGCATACAACGTGGGAGGGATGATCAATCGAAGTTCTTCAAGCAGAGCGAACCAAGAAGGTCCAGAAGAATACGGCTTTCGAGGAAATGCTCAAAATTTGGATTTAAACCGCGATTTCATCAAGATGGATTCTAAGAATATGTTTGCGTTCGCTAAGATTTTCCATGGACTTGATCCGGATGTTTTTATCGATACGCATGTTTCAAATGGTGCAGATTACCAATATACGTTGACGTACATCGCTTCAGTAAAAGAACGCATGGCTCCGTCGATGGCAAAAATTACACATGATGAATTTCTTCCTTTCCTTACCGAGAGTCTGAAAAAGAAAAAGGTGGATATGATTTCCTACGTGAATCTCAAAGAGGATGTGCCAGAGAAAGGAATGGCCATTTTTAATGATCTACCGCGCTACGCGATGGGATATGGAGCTTTGTTCAATACGATGAGTTTTACCATTGAAACACACATGCTCAAGTCATTTCCAGATCGAACTCAAGCCACACTCGATTTCCTGAAATGTACAATTGTTTGGATGAGCGAACACTCAAAAGAGCTCGAAAAAGCAAGAGAAGATGCGATTATGTATGATCTTCAGACCCTCAAATTCCCATTCAATTATGAACTCACGGATGAGGTAGATTCAATTTTGTTCAAAGGCTATGAGCATACATATCCAATAAGCGAGGTGACGGGGTTGAAACGTCTAAAATACCACCGAGATCGCCCATTTGAGAAGAACATCCCGTTTTTTCAAAGCTATGAGCCGCGTGATTCTGTAGATGTTCCTGATTACTACGTAGTGGGAAGACAATGCACAGATGTTATTGAACGTTTGAAGGCGAATGGAGTAGAGATGGAAACACTCAGTTGGGATTTCGAAACGTATCAAATTCATCAATTTCGTGTGACAACATTCAAAAGTCTTGAAAAACCATACGAAGGGCATTTTTTACATTCAGGAGTGAGCGTGGATGAAGTGCCAATCGTTGAACAGTTTCAGCCGATGTTAAAGCCTGGAGGAGACGTGATTATTTCAACTCGCGGAGCCAATAAAGCGAAAAGGAGGTTCATTGTTTCGGTACTCGAACCAGAAATGCCAGATAGCTATTTCGCTTGGAATTTTTTCGATTCCTACGTTCAACAAAAGGAGTATTTCTCGAGCTACGTGTTCGAGGATAAAGCCGTGGAAATATTGGCTGAAGATGAAGAGTTACGGTACTGGTTTGAAAAGAAGAAGAAGGAAGATGCTGAATTTGCAAAAAGTGCGTGGGCACAGCTCTATTTTATCTACCAACATTCTGAATTCTACGAACCAACGCACAATTGTCTGCCAGTTTTCACGATAATCGATCTTTAGGATTGTAATATACGCTCAGAATTGTATCTAATTCGTAAGGATTGAAGCGTGCTAAATCGTTATATTAGCAGCAAAATTTTCTTATGAGAGCTAAATTACTCGTCCTTTTCATGGTCGTTTCTACTTCCATGTCTTTTGCACAGGACACTACATGGGTTCAAACCTTCACTTTTGACTCTATTTCAACACGTCGCGGAGAGTTTGTATTCCCTCCGGAATTAAACGATATGCGTTTTGAGAAAGTATTG
>JBFHGY010000690.1:0-2093 GCA_041582905.1 Crocinitomicaceae bacterium
ATCACGCCCGATTACCAAATCACGGGGCTGTCCGTTTCGATGGATCTTGAAAACGGGCGCATCTATGCGTGTCAAAAATTTGCCACGGTGGCGTTTGAGTTTCAATTCGAGGAAAACAAAGAGATGTTTAACTATTCCGATTATACTCCTCCGCCCGTCGTTTCCAGCTTTGACGGCATCCCAAACGAACTCATTGAAAACTATAAATATCCGTACAAGCTCAAGCATAACAAGCTAGAAAAATGTGCACCATGCATTGCCTTAGAAGCAGAGAAACCGCATATTACACTTAGTGTAGAACGCAATCGTTTTATTTTAAAAGTAGAAAACTCAGCGTACGTCCAACAACTCATTCGAGACCGAAAAGATGGCTTCGCTGTGGAAATTGTCTCTTTCGATGATTACATGTGCGGAAATCCTACGTACTACACTAAACCCAGTCGTCGCAATGGACAATTACAGCTGAACGGTTTTACGCTCGAACCACTGTACCGAAAAGATTTGTTTAAAGGCTACAAGAAGCGGAAGAAGAAAAAAGACATGAAATTCTTGCCTTACATTTTTAGGTCGGATTCTACCTCTTTCTTTCGACGATTTGGACAATACAAAGCGGATAAATACAGTAGCGAATACTTCGAGATCAGTTTGGGCAAAGTTCCAAAACATGTGAACTACTGGAACCACAATCTCGTTTACATTCAGAACAAGCAAATCTGCGACATCGATTATTTCACTTCTTTCTGTGGTGAGTTATATTCCGATTATCAAGAAAGCGAATTCATTCCGTTGAAATCGGAGCGCGCTTACGTGTTCTTTCCAAAGGAAGAAGTCGCGAACTTCACCGTTCCATTCGAACAAGGACAAGTTGAGTTCACCGATGAAGATATTCAGCCACTCCTTGCTTCTTTTGGCGAGATGAAGTACAACATCGATTCGATTGAAATTCATGCGTACGCATCGGTTGAAGGTGATTCCATTATCAATGAGCGTTTGCAAAGAATGCGTGCCGAGAACATCACCCGTTTGATCCAATCTCGACAGGAAAACCCCATCAAACTATCCGTTTTGACCTCGACCGATTGGTATGGATTTACTACCAACGCATCCAAGAGTGCCAAATGGAAATTTTTAGCGGATAAAACAAGTGCAGAAATTCAGAACTACCTCAATACACATGATCCGAAAGAGTTAGAACCACTCCTCGCTCCTACTCGCCGTGGCGACGTTCGACTATACGCTACGATCCCCGTTGATCAAAAGAACTATCCTTTCCTGATTCGAAATGAAAATCAGCGTTTGCTGCAAGCCGTAAATTATGAAAGAACTCAAGAAAAAAGAGATTCCATTCACCGCTATTTAGAGGCCTTGTATGAATTCACCCATTACTTGGTCAGCAACGATTCACTTCAACCTGAAGAATTGGCCAAGTTTCAGCTTCCTGAACTGGGGAATTCCTCACCAAAATTGATTCAGCAATATCTTCTGTATGGTTATGAGTTCCCTAATGAATTCAAGCAATACAATGCTCGATGGAAAAAATATCACGCTTCCGACATGGAGCGATTTTACGCCCAAAACAAACACTCTGAGGTCGTCCTTCCTGAATTTTTATACCAGTTCATTCGGTTACGCGTGGAAGATTACAAACGTCAACCTCCATTCGAACAAGAAGCCATTCAAGGCATACTGCACATGATGCAAAAGCTTCAATCTTCTTATCAAGTAGACACCCTGTTCCGTAAAAATATTGATCGTCTCAATTTCGATCTAAATGTGATGTTACTCAATGAAGTATTCACATTGAATAAAGATTTGATGGGGAGCGGGCACGATGCATCTAAAAGTATTGCTCAATTATTCGCGTATTATACGAAGTATAGCGAGTTAACGGATTCTATTGCCATTGCTTTAACGAAATGCGCTGTGAAATACGGAGACATCAATTCTGCCGTGGGCATGTTAGAACCTTACGCGAAAACAGACGAAACAATCGCCTACTTCATGCAATTAAGCTGGAATCACTCATCGGAGGAGGAATGGGCAAACTATTACAATTATCTCATCGAATTGAACAAAACAATGAACCCAGACAC
>JBFHGY010000691.1:0-2091 GCA_041582905.1 Crocinitomicaceae bacterium
AGACGACTACTGCTCGTTTTTCTTGTAGTTATTCTCGATGACGTAGTTCAGCACCTTTTCCATCAAGTGAACACGATCTTTTCCGCGCACATTGTGCTTATGCATTGGATATGGGAAGAAATCCATTTGAATTCCTAATTCAACAAAACGTTGAACTAATGAGAAGTTATGCTGCATCACTACGACATCGTCAATCGTACCATGAATCAACAAAAGATCTCCTTCCAATTTATCTGCATGCGTCATTAAGGAAGCTCGTTCATAACCTTTTGGATTTTCCTCTGGACGATCCATGTAGCGCTCTCCGTACATTACTTCGTAATATTTCCAATCAGTTACTGGTCCACCTGCAACACCCACGTTGAATGTTCCAGCATTACGAAGCATCAGAGATGTCGTCATAAATCCACCAAACGACCAGCCATGAACCGCTAAACGATCTCCATCAACATACGGCAGACTCTTCAAGTATTTCACTCCTGTCATTTGATCTTCCATTTCAACCGTACCTAGTTGACGGTGAATTTGAGACTCAAACGCAAATCCACGCTCTGCTGAACCGCGATTATCTACAGTATACACCAAGTATCCTTGCTCCGCCATCCAGTACATCCATAAACTTGCACCGTCCAACCAAGAATCGGTTATCAATTGAGCATGAGGTCCACCGTACACGTATACCAAAACCGGATATTTTTTATTGGGATCAAAATTCGAAGGTTTAATCATACGTGTGTACAATTTCGTTCCATCTTTTGCCGTTAAGGTTCCAATTTCCGCTGTTCCGATTCTGTAGTTATTCAAATCAGTTGAAGCTTCATGTAGCTTTTTCTCAATCTTTCCTTTTCCGTTAATGATCCAGTCTTCACCTGGATTATCGTGATTAGAGAAATGATCATAGAAGTATTGTCCGTCTGTAGAAATCTCCACTTGGTGCGTTCCATTCACGCGTGTTAAAATGCCCGATTTCCCTTTCAAATCAACAAAATACACTTGTGTTTCCAATGGAGATCTTTCTCCTGTTGTTGAGTAGTAGATCTTTCCGTTTTTAAAATCCAGAATATCCTTCACTACAAATTCATGGTTCGTCAATTGCTTGATCAAATTCCCGTCAAAATCATAGTAATACAAGTTGTTGTATCCATCACGTTCAGAAATCCAAACAAAACTATTCGATGCTTGTCTTGGGAAAAATGCTGGATGCTCCGGTTCTACCCATTTATCATTTGTTTCTTCGAAAAGGGTACGAACCAGCTTTCCACTCTCCGCGTCAAAAACGTGTAACCACATGTGATTCTGATCACGATTCACTTCAGCTACAACGACGAACTTGTTGTCTGGCGTCCATGATAAATTCGTTAAGTAGTTTTCTTTTCCGTGCTGAGCAGATACAAACGCTGTTTTGCGCGTTGTAAGATTGAAGATTCCCACTTTTGCTTTCTCAGAACCTTGCCCTGCCATTGGATATTTAATCGAAATTAACTCCCCAGGCGTTTTGCTGTTATCTAACAGTGGGTAATCCGCCACATTCGACTCATCTTTCTGATAGTACGCGATGTAATTTCCGTCATTTGACCAAAATAACCCTCCCGTAATTCCAAACTCACTACGTGCGATCGCCTGACCGGAAACAATATTCTTATCGGCATTGTCAGTCACAATAATCTTGAAACCTTCGCCTGTATTTACATACACATTGTTCCCGCGCGTGTACGCTACATTTTGTGTCCCTTCGTGAAAAACAGCATTTTCGGAATCGTCACTCAACGAATGAATGAGTTTTCCATCTTCAGTAACTGTGTTATACTCATAGAATTTCTGTCCGTCGTTCAACCAAAAAGCATTTTGATCTTTCCAAGTAAGTCCAGAAAACCAGTAGAATTCAGATCCTAATTTATTGTTTACCGTTTGAATGTCTACCCATTCCCTTGCCTCTGTATTTCGAACAGATGCCTTCATCAAGGTTTGATAATTCTCACTCAAGAACGCATAGCAATCGGACTCAGGAACCCATTGAAACATATTTAAAGTCGTTGGAGCAAATCGACGATACTGCTGCATCACAGCATCCGATAATGTCAATTCTTGTTG
>JBFHGY010000692.1:0-2088 GCA_041582905.1 Crocinitomicaceae bacterium
CATCGAAGCGATTGACAACTACCAGATTTCAGGTGTAAAAACTACACTTGACTTTGGGAAATATGTATTGAAGCATCCAGCATTTGTTTCTGGAGATTTCGATACGAACTTCGTCAAACATTACTTCTCGGATCCAACCGTAATGCATGAAGCCATGGAAGATGAGAAACGTGCCTTGGTGAATTCGTTGGAAGCGATTTGGATCGATGTAACCGAGAAGAAAAACGCAGAGTTCGCTTCGCGGAAGATGTGACTTCGACTCCGCTCAGTCACCGGACGTTTCAATCTATTTAAGGTTATTAGATAACATGACGGGCTTGGAATCCGCTCAGTACACAGGTAACTGTAGCCTATTTGTGATTCCTGTCCGTTGCAACCTCTTTACAGCGTCCGAGAGCTAAGTCAAGCCAAGACTCTCTAGTCATTGCCACACACAAAAAATCTTTCAATAGCCCCCGCGGGCTGAGCGGAGCCGAATCCCGCTCAGTCACCGGACATTTCAATCTATTTAAGGTTATTAGATGACATGACAGGCTTGGACTCCGCTCAGTACACAAGTAACTGCAGCCTATTTGTGATTCCAGTCCGCTGTAACAGTTTTAACGGCGTGCGATAGCTGAGCCAAGACTCTCTAATCATTGCCACACACTCGAAATCTTTTCAATAGTCCCGAGGGCTAAACGGAACCGAAGCCCGCAGTCTTGTCATTTCGAGAGTCGGTGTCTGCCCAACAGTGAAAAATCCTCACAGAAATCGACGTGAAAATTAGAATTTCAACGCTGGTGTTGATCATTTCCACATTTGTTCAAAATTCCTCCTCTTCGGCTCCTTCTTTCTCCAAAATTCCTGTTATTTTTACGGCTCAAAACGAGAATAGATGAACTTACACGAATATCAAGGAAAATCGATTTTAAAAAGCTTTGGAGTGGCTATCCAAGAGGGAAAAGTTATTGACAAAGTGGAAGACGCAGTTGCTGCAGCGAAAGAATTAACAGCGGAAACAGGTACTGAGTGGTACGTGGTAAAAGCGCAAATTCACGCTGGAGGTCGTGGAAAAGGAACTGTTACAGAAACAGGATCTCACGGTGTTGTCTTAGCGAAAGGAATTGATAAAGTTGAAGATACCGTAAACGGAATTTTGGGTGGGCACTTGGTGACGGCTCAAACAAATGATCAAGGAAAGAAAGTAAACAAAGTATTGATTGCTCAAGATGTTTACTACCCTGGAGATGCTGAGCCAGAAGAATTCTACATGTCTGTATTGTTGGACAGAGAATCTGGTCGTAACACAATCATGTATTCTACGGAAGGTGGAATGGACATTGAAACAGTTGCGCATGACACTCCTCACTTGATTTTCAAAGAAGAAATTGATCCACGTGTAGGAATTCAAGGATTCCAATTGCGTAAAATCGCATTCAACCTTGGTTTGTCAGGACAAGCATTCAAGCAAATGACGAAGTTCGTTGCTAAATTGTACGCTGCATACGAAGGATGTGACGCTGCGATGTTTGAGATCAACCCAGTTTTGAAAACATCAGATAACAACATCATCGCTGTTGACTCAAAAGTAACATTGGATGGGAACGGATTGTTCCGTCACCCAGACTACGCAGCAATGCGTGATAAAACAGAAGAAGACCCAACAGAAGTTGAAGCGGATGAAGCAGGATTGAACTTTGTGAAGCTTGACGGAAACGTTGGATGTATGGTAAACGGAGCAGGATTAGCAATGGCAACTATGGACATCATTAAATTGTCTGGTGGTAGCCCAGCGAACTTCTTGGACGTAGGTGGTACGGCAGATGCAGAGCGTGTTGAGAAAGCTTTCGGAATCATCTTGAAAGATCCAAACGTAAAAGCGATTTTGATTAACATCTTCGGAGGAATCGTACGTTGTGATCGTGTGGCTCAAGGAGTTGTTGATGCATACAAAGCATTCGGTAAATTCCCAGTTCCATTGATCGTACGTTTGCAAGGAACAAACGCGGTTGAGGCAAAAGAATTGATTGATGCATCTGGTTTGGATGTAATCTCAGTTGTTCAATTGCAAGAAGCTGCTGATAAAGTAAGTGAAGTATTGGCTTA
>JBFHGY010000693.1:0-2087 GCA_041582905.1 Crocinitomicaceae bacterium
GATTGGCATTTGCTTCGTATGGGATTAAAGTGAGGTTATTGATCAAAAATGATTTGTTTTTTCCGCCTTTGGGTTGGATTTTAAAAGGAATGGGAGGAATTCCTGTCGATCGAAAAAATAACAACAACATCACAGAATTTGCGGTGGAACAATTCAATGCAAACGAAGAAATGTTCATGGTGTTCACCCCAGAAGGAACACGAAGCTACAACCCGAATTGGAAGAAAGGATTTTACTACATCGCAAGGGAAGCAAAAGTGCCGATTTACATGGCGTACATTGATTACGAGCGAAAAATTGGAGGATTCCATGGGTTATTCGAACCAACTGGCGATATCCGAAAAGACATGGACTTCATCAAGAGTGAACTAAAGCAATACAAAGGAAGATTTCCAGAAAATGGAATTCGCTAGTTTACAGAAAACGGAGTGATCAGAAAATTAGACTTCGATATTATTTTTTCCGTCCTCCAACACGACCCGTTCCACGGTTAAATCCATACGGACAGTGTCGACAACCGCTTTTGCAACAGTAACCACGCTTTAAGTGGTACTTCTCTGTAAATACGATGTAACCATCTGGACTCGTGTAATAATCCTCTTTGGCGAGTCGATCGCGCTTCGAAAAACCGGACATATCATCTGACATACTACAAATTTAATGGATATTTGTGGGGAAATCGATGTGGTATGGATGTAAAAAAGTCAGTTCTTCAAGAAATAAAAATTGAACGTTTCAATAATCGTGGTATTTCCTTGTTTGTGAAGCGCGATGATCTGATTGATCCAGATATTTCTGGGAATAAGTGGCGAAAACTGAAATACAACATTGCTTTGTGCGTATCTAAGAAGAAGGATGGGATTCTCACATTCGGTGGCGCCTATTCGAATCATCTAGTGGCAACGGCCGCTGCCTGTCATCAGGAAGGATTGAAATCAATAGGACTCGTGCGAGGAGAAGAATTAAATCCTGAAAGCAATCCGACTTTGCAACGCTGCTCGGAACTGGGGATGGAATTGGTATTCATTTCACGGGAGGAATATGCAATTCGAAATGATAAGGCCTATCACGAGACGCTCGGTGCCGATTATCCGCAATATCAATTAGTACCCGAGGGAGGAGCGAACTACTACGGTATGGTTGGATGCCAGGAAATCCTTTCTGAAATTGATACTCCATTTGACCATGTGTTTGTCGCTCAGGGAACAACAACGACTAGCTGTGGAGTCTCATTTGGATTGAAAGAAAATCAGAATGTACATGTCGTGCCTGTTTTGAAAGGTTTTGATGCGCTCGGGGAAATGAAAGCCATTTTGTCAAAAACGGGCATCGACGAAGAAACGATTGATGACCTTATGAACCGTGTGGTGGTGCATGGTGAGTCACATTTTGGCGGATATGCAAAATATACTCCAGAGTTGATTCAGTTTATTCGTGATTTTCACCGCGATTATGGATTGATGCTCGATCCGATTTACACAGGTAAAGCCATGTTTGCACTCATGGAAGCTTTGGAATCGTCGAAGTATGACAATTCGACGGTTTTGTTTATTCATACAGGCGGCTTACAGGGAATTGCGGGAGTAGAAAAGAGGCTAGGAAAAAACTTGTTCGGTGATTTCGGCAAAGTATGAGGTAATTGGAAAAGACGTTTGTCAATTCACTAATTTGACCAATTCTACGGCTTCCTTTACATCGTGAACACGCAAAATGTGCGCTCCTTTTGTTAAGGCAATAGCATTCAAGGCAATGGTTCCATTTAGTGATTCTTCAGGTGTAATGCCCAATTTTTTGTAGATCATCGACTTTCGAGACAGTCCTGCCAGAACGGGAAGTTTGAAGAGTTGAAATGCCTCCAGATTGTGCAATAGCTCATGATTTTGTTCAATCGTTTTCGCGAATCCAAAACCCGGATCGAGAATCACATCTTTCAATCCAGCTTGTTTCAATCTTTCGATTTTCTCTGAAAAATAGTGTGCAATGTCCTTGAATAAATTATCATATTCGGTCAAGGATTGCATGGTGTCAGGCGTCCCGCGCATGTGCATTAAAATGTAAGGTACCTTATATTTCGCGGCAACATTAAC
>JBFHGY010000694.1:0-2086 GCA_041582905.1 Crocinitomicaceae bacterium
ATTGTGAGAGTGATGTTTGCGCATACAGCATGTCGATTGACTATTCATCGCCACAGATCACGGGCACGCGCGTGGAAGCAGGAAAATACAGTTTGAACGTGGAAGACGGAACCTTGTATTTCACTCCCATTGAAAATGGAACAGAACAAGAACAAATCAGCAATTTTATGTCGGTGTTAACCCGAACAGATTTAAAGTTCCAATACACGGATGACTTAGGAAGGAGTCATTATTTTGTGTTTGAGAAGTGATGTCTTAGTCTGGGGAATCAATCAACTCTGGATTGATTAGTTTTCGCTGCTTCTTTGTGGAGTGTTTATGTCGGATAAATACAAGCCCAATCGAAAAGAACCAAAGTGAGAGAAGGTATCCACTTTTTATGGTGTGAATGTAGTCTGACGGTCCTTTTTCATTGAATAGATCTAGCAGAAAGATTCCAAAATATGGGGAAATAATCAAAGATGTTATGCTGAGCACAACAAAGACGGGTCTACAGACAATCCCGAACATTCTTGCGACCAGAGCAATTATCAAGGGAAGTATCCCCGATAGAATAACGTCTCCAAAGATTAGAAATCTGAGAGGGTCTTTCGCTGGCGAATAAAAAAGGGCGGAAGGTCCAGACATAAACATTCGACCGAAACTGAGATCAAGGGTAATGACGGCTATGAAAGCAATGGAAATAGCAATGAGGTTAAGTGCAATACGTCGGATTAATTCAATCTGAATACTCAAGTTCGCCCATATCAAGAAAAGAAATAAGGCCGCAGGAATAGCGTAGTGAAAATAAGTTATCCAAATCAATCCATGCCAACCCGCTTGTTCGACTTCTATTCGCCATATAGTTCCTGCCAGAAGGGCAAAAAGCAATAAGGTGATAAGGCGATATTTTCTGAGTAATGGAGTCAAGAAGGATGCTATACCTTTACTGATTCTCAATCACAGTCACGTTTCCATGCTTCTCACCGATGGTCCCATCAGTTAGCGTTCCATACAGGTGATAGAAATAGACGCCATCCGAAACACGATCGCCATTTTGAGCGCGTCCATCCCAAAGGTATGTTCCCGTAGCGTCTTGTCGCTCATGAACGACATTCCCCCACCTGTTCAAGATAACGATGTCGAAGCTTTCGAAAACATCTGCCTTTAATTCGAAAATTTCATTCGTACCATCTCCGTTCGGTGTGAATACATTAGGAACATGGAATTCATTGGTCACAATAACTGAGGTCGTGTACTCATGGAAACATCCGTTGGTATCGGCAACGATTAAAGTCACATTATACGTTCCGGGAGGACCAAATTGATTCGTGATGCTTGCATCCGTGAAATTCATAATCGTATCGTTGGGCAAAATCCACGTCCAAGTGTCAATCGGAGCGTTCGTGTACGACGATTGATCGTTTAGTGTAAATACGGTACCCATTTGTCCTTCAGATGGATCTGGAACAAAGAAGGCGTTCAAGCCATTGTTGATCACGTAAATAGGAGGAAGTTCGATCAATACTTCACATCCTTCACCATCCAAAAGTGTCGCTGTAGGATTAAACGTTTGATATGATTCGTATTCGTGTTCGAATGGAGTTAAGCTGTTAACGACATTTCCGTCTCCGAGCGTCCACATAATATCGGTTACATTGACCAGATTGTCCGATTCGAATAGGAATGATTGCTGGCAGACATCTCCCACGCTTGTCCAAAATGCTTCACCTGTTGGACCTAAAATCGTGATGTAATCGACGAGTGTCGTGTCTGCTGTACAACCAAACTCATCTACGATACCGAAAGTTGCTGTGTACGTTCCAGGGAATACGTATGTGTTGTTGGGGTTCTGAAGACTGGAAGAGTTTCCATTTCCGAAAGTCCACGACCACGTGTCAATAGCTCCGTAGGAGTTGGTGTTGTCTGTGAGATTGGCAAAAACGGGAGGACACGTAAAATCGCCATTACTGTTGACGCTAGCTCCTGTAAAACTATACGAAAGGTCTAGATACGGAAGGGAAACAATAATGCTTTGCGACGCAGTGTCTTTACATCCGTTTTGGTCCGTTGCAATCATGGTCACCACATGGGAAACATTGTTGTA
>JBFHGY010000695.1:0-2080 GCA_041582905.1 Crocinitomicaceae bacterium
CAAAGATTCGTACGCTTTATCCCCCAGAGAAATGATCTTTTTGAACTCCAAGAAGATGTCTTCGATTCGACGTGGACTCGTTAAGAAAACCAATCGATCCACTTCGTAATTGGAACGAGAGAGGGCGTTTGCTGTCACCGCAGAGCCCAAGGAATGAGAAACGACTGAAATAGGACCAGTTGGGTTCAAATGATCCAGGACATTTTTCATCGCGTGATAACATTCATACAAATTCGTTGACGTCGACTCATGTTGTCCATGTCCAGGCAAGTTAAACGCTACCACGTGATATCCTTGATCCACGAATCGATGCATAAATTGGGACATACTTCCCGCATTCGACTCCCAACCGTGAACAAGAAGCACCAATGGACCTTCTGGATTCCCGAAGGAAAAACAGTCAATTGCTTCCTTTTCAAACGGAACTTTAAATGTAGCTGCCTGATCAAAAAAAGCCTTCTCACGCTCTCGGATTTTCTTAATTCGTACCTTTTGAAATACCTTGAAACTTCTTCGGCCTGTTGCCCGCGGAGCTATTTTTGAGCTTAACGAGAAATAGGTTCTAATCAATTTTATCATCTTTTCTATTTTTTTATACCGTTTGGTATATTTTCATTCAAAAAAAAATTACAGCGCTAACTCGTCTGTAATAATCATGTCTAAGCGATCCATTGCTTCCATCAAAAATCGGTCATCATCTGTGGTTGTCATTAAAAAAACACTTCCTTCAACTACCGAAAAGAAATAGCGACCGTACTTCTCTGCATCAATTCCAGGTTTGATTTCTCCTGCTTCCATTCCAGCACGAATCATTTTCACAATTCCACCTTTCAATCGTTCGATGATCTCACGCACGCGCTTCAACAAAATCATATTGTCGTGATTCGCATCGACACCAATATTGATCACAGGGCATCCTCCACTCTTTTGCGTAATACTTCGATAGTTTCGGTAAAAATCTGTTAAACGGTACAACTGCTCCAAAGGAGAATGAGTGGTTGATAAATGAATCTTAATTCTGTCAACTACGCGCTGAACATTGTATTCGAAAGCAGAAATGGCTAACTCTTCTTTGTTTTTAAAGTTTCCGTAAATCGCCCCTTTGGTGAGACCAGTTGCCGAAGTTAAGTCTGACAATGACGTACCAGAATAGCCGTGCTTATTGAAAATCGGTGCGACTCTCTCCACTATAAACGCCGTTGTTCTCTCTGCTTTTGTTGACATAACTCGACAAATATATAAAAAATATACCGAACGGTATAAAATAGTATTCACATTACTAGGGAATGTAATTTAGTGTAAACAAATTCCTCCACGGGTCGGTTCAACAACGGAATACAACACAAATCACGTACTTTTAAGACATGATTCCACACATTACGATCATCTTATTGAGTATTTCATTGATTGCCTGCAAAGGACTTCCTTCCGCCAATAGTCAACAACGGGAACAATCGAGTCACGCACCAGCAGATTCTATCTCAGATTTGAATCATGTTGCATCTATCGTTTTTCAAGACAGCAAAGGAAATTACTGGTTTTCGAGTAAGGGAGCTGTGAAATTTGACGGAGCGACCTACACTCGTTTTACCACCAAGGATGGACTACAGAGCAACCGAATTCATACCATCAAGGAAGATCATCTCGGGAACATTTATTTCGATACGGGCGAGGGAATCTGTAAATATGACGGTTCGATAATTACGCAATTGAAGGTAGTCGATGACAGTAGTAAAGCGCTGCAGCTTCATTCAACAGATCTGTGGTTTGCCGGCGATTGGAATATGAATGGTGTGTATCGTTGTGACGGTGAATACCTCTACCCTTTGCGGTTATCGAATCATCCTTTCGAAAAGGAATTTTTGACCGCCAATCCCAATCCTTCCTATTCTCCCTATTCGGTTTATACTACGTATATCGACGAAAACGGACACCTTTGGATGGGCGGAGCAATATTTGGAGCGTGTCGCTTCGATGGAAAGTCCTTCTTTTGGATTTCCGAACGTGAAATGACAGAAATGGATCCTGGTCCCGCCATGGGCATTCGTGCGATCGATCAAGATGCTCAAGGAAATTTCTA
>JBFHGY010000696.1:0-2074 GCA_041582905.1 Crocinitomicaceae bacterium
CATCAAGCAATTTCGGAAGATTTTGATTGATTGCTCGTGGAAATCGGAATTTGGCGTTGATTGCCTGACATGTGGCTTTCAACGCTCTTTTTTATCTTTGATAAAGGGAGATGTAGTGGAGAGTTTTTACCAATTCCCCGCAACAATCCCTTTTCTTTTTTGTGTCATATTTTTAGGTGTTCACCTTGCTTTTAAGGTAAATAATGGACACCGATGGATTGTCGGTTCTTTTGGATTGACAGCCTTGCTCATTGTAGCCAACTATTCCTTCAAGCTCTACACCGGAGCAGCTTTTCATTAAAAATTCGATAACCGATTACGCGATCGGCCGAATACTGATTAATTGATTGCCTGATCATCTCAAAGCGCAGCGATCCAAAGATCCAACTATTCCAACTGTACAATCCATTCATCTAATTATCTGGCAATCCAATAATCCAACATTCCAACAATTTCTGCTAACTTTGGAACAAATAGATGAAGCATTATGTCAGACGATAAAAAGATCATATTTTCCATGGTTGGAGTATCGAAAAATACCCCGCAAGGAAAGCAAATCATTAAGAATATTTACCTCTCTTTTTACTACGGAGCGAAAATCGGAATCATCGGTTTAAACGGTTCGGGTAAATCAACCGTAATGAAAATCATTGCTGGTTTAGATAAATCATATCAGGGAGATGTTGTTTTTGCTGATGGATACTCAGTAGGGTACCTTCCGCAGGAGCCAGAATTGGATGAATCCAAAACGGTAAAAGAGATTGTGCTCGAAGGAGTGCAGGAAACAGTTGACGCGCTAAAGGAGTTTGAAGAAATCAACAACTCATTCATGGATGAAGAAATCATGAATGATCCAGATAAAATGGAAAAGTTGATTGCTCGTCAGGGAGAAGTGCAGGATAAAATTGATGCATTGGATGCCTGGGAGTTAGATACAAAACTCGATCGTGCGATGGATGCATTGAGATGTCCACCGGATGATCAAAAGATTGAAACCTTATCTGGAGGAGAGCGCCGTCGTGTGGCTTTATGTCGTCTTTTGTTGAAAAATCCAGATGTTTTATTGCTGGATGAACCTACCAACCACTTGGATGCTGAGTCAATTCACTGGTTAGAGCAACACTTGCAACAGTATAAGGGAACGGTGATTGCCGTAACACACGACCGTTATTTCTTGGATAATGTGGCTGGATGGATTCTTGAATTGGATCGTGGAGAAGGAATTCCATGGAAAGGAAACTACTCTTCATGGTTGGAGCAAAAGGGAAATCGTCTCAAAGAAGAAGAGAAATCTGAATCGAAGCGACAAAAAATGCTTGCGAGAGAGTTGGAATGGGTACGTATGAACCCAAAAGGACGTCATGCTAAGAACAAAGCGCGTATTGCGAACTATGATAAAATGCTCGCCGAAGATGTGAAAGCAAAAGAGGCAGCGTTAGAGATTCCAATTCCAAATGGTCCTCGCTTAGGAACAAACGTGATCGATGCAGAACATGTGTCAAAAGCATTCGGAGAAAAGTTGTTGTACAACGATTTGAACTTCAAATTGCCTCCAGCGGGAATCGTTGGTATCATTGGACCAAACGGTGCTGGTAAAACAACCATTTTCAAAATGATTATGGATGAATTGAAACCAGATGCTGGTTCATTCAGTGTAGGTGAGACGGTGAAAATAGGCTATGTGGATCAAGCTCATGAAGATATTCATCCAGACAAAACGGTTTTTGACGTAGTGTCGAATGGATTGGAGTTCGTCGAAGTAGGAAATCAAAAAATCAACTCAAGAGCGTACTTGTCTAAGTTCAATTTCAGTGGGTCGGATCAAAACAAGAAGGTAGGAGTGCTTTCCGGAGGAGAGCGAAACCGACTTCATCTGGCAATGACCTTGAAAACAGAAGCGAATGTTCTCTTGTTGGATGAGCCTACGAACGACATCGATATCAACACACTTCGTGCCTTAGAGGAAGGAATTCAAAACTTCGCGGGATGTGCCGTAGTTATTTCGCACGACCGTTGGTTCCTCGATCGAATTTGTACGCATATTCTAGCCTTTGAAGGAGACTCTGAAGTGTAC
>JBFHGY010000697.1:0-2067 GCA_041582905.1 Crocinitomicaceae bacterium
ACCTGCAGCAGCCAGTTTTACTGAGAAGTAACCAGATCCGGCACCGATATCCATGATGTGCTTTCCAGTTAAATCACCGAGGAAATCGAGCACTTTTTCGGGTTGTTGGTAGGCGTCTCGCTCAGGCGATTCAAACCGTTCGATGAGTTCTTCCGTGGAAGATTGATGCATGTACTCATTGGCCGAATGCGTTTTATGTTCACGTCCATGCTCCGCATGATGTCCTTCCTGGTGCTCGTGCTTATCCTTGTCGTGTCCGTGCATTTCGTTTTGTTCTGTTTCCTCGGAGCATGCTGCAATAAGGAGGACAGAACCGAGTAGAGGGAATAGGTGCTTTGTTTTCATAGAATGAAGTAGTTTAAGATTTTCAGTGTTTTTCTTCATCGGAGAACATTCCAGAAAACATTGTTTTGGTTGCATGTTCGATTTGAAAATATAAATGTTTGGATTGCTTCTCTCCGTCTTGATTTTCCCAAATTATTTCGAGAATATCGACAAAATTTCCATGTTTATCGCTTCCAGACCCCATGGATCCAATAGAACCAGAAAGGTATTTTTTGATGAAGTTTTGACCATCAGCAGGGCCAAGGGCAAAGAATGCTGTTTCTGGTGTAAAGCCATCACCACTGTTCATCATCGCTCTCATGATGCGTTGAAATTGATGTAAATAGTGGCTGGCACTATCAGCTTGACCAAGTTTGTGGAGAGCGTACGATTTCTCTAAAAGAGCTTGTTGACTGAGTGGAACGATGGTTAGGAAAGAATCACACATCTCGAGAGCTTCTTCAAATTTACTCGCGTCGTTCAGGCGATAAATTTCCCGTTCCGTTTCCAAATATTCGTAAGGCTTGAAATGTTCATTATCACTAAAACCAATGAGAAGTGAGAGGACTTGAAAGTCCGTTAGGGTTGTGTCATTCGACTGAAATCTGATGAGTAGTTTATCATAATGAAGATCGTTCGTACTGTCTTTGGTTTGCTGCAAAATCGTATCATAATCAGTGTGATAATTGAAATCAAACGGTTGCGCGTAAATTGACATGGAAAGGATCACTGAAAACAATAAGAACAAAAACTTCATAGGGATGAATGTGTATTAAGTAAGAGTTTTAAAGTTACAGATAAGATTTAAAAGGTTCAGGGATTAGTTTTTGAATAAAGACTTCCATCGACCGCAAGTTTTCACAAAGGACAGCAACTAACTACAAAAGTCACGCTATGAATAAGATAAAATCCTACCTGATAATCGCAGCAATTTCGCTGTATACACCCTTGTTTGGACAAATTGAGGGAGACAGCCTATTTGCCACTGATCAAGTAATGACCATTGAGTTGAACTTCAGTCAGACGGGTTATTGGGATAGCCTTGAGGCCAATTACTCAACAAGCACGTATATGTCGGCGGATATGATCATCACCACGATTGATGGAACCCGTTCGTTTCCGAATATTGCTGTGCGCTTCAAGGGGAATTCAACGTATAATCATCCCAATAACAAGAAGCCATTCAAAATTGATTTCAATAAATACGTTTCCGGACAAAATTTTGACGGAATTAAGAAGCTCAACTTAAGCAATGGTTTTAAAGATCCTTCCTGCATGCGCGAGAAGGTGTTTTTTGATTTTTGTCATGATGCTGGCGTCAATGCGCCACGTGCGAACTTTGCGAATCTGTACGTAAATGGAACCTTACTCGGTTTTTACACGGTTGTCGAACAAATTGATGATCAATTTTTGGACTGGGCAATCCTCGATGATGATGGTAACCTGTTCAAAGCAGGCGATAATTTTGGTGGTGGTCCTGGTGGGGCATCCACTCCAGCTGACTTAGTTTATTATGGATCATCAGCTACGGATTATGCAGACCGCTATGAGTTAAAAACGAACGAAACAGCCAACGATTGGAGTGATCTGATTGAACTTCTCGACTTCATCAACAATTCCACGGATGCAGAATTCGGAAGCCTATTTTCATCCTACTTCGAGCAACAGGAGTTACTGCGCTCCTTCGCCATTGATAATTTATTCGGAAATCTCGACAGCTATACGGGATCGGCGCGAAATTAC
>JBFHGY010000698.1:0-2064 GCA_041582905.1 Crocinitomicaceae bacterium
AGTTCCGATGAAAGATAAAGACGCCACATACAAAGCGTTTAAATCGGCAATGGACGAACACTACGGAAAGTTGAAGATGGAAGGCGCAGAAAAGGAAAAAGTTCTTTTCGAAGCAAAACTCGATACATTGAAAGCGAGTCCGAACTCATCTCGACTACTGCGCGATGCGAAAATGGATATCCGCAAGGAAATCGATAATCTCCAGAAGGAAATTCACCAACTGGAAAACAACCTTGGTTTCTTCGCTAACAGTAAAGGTGCTGATGCCTTGAAAAAGGACGTAGAGAAAAAGGTGAAGCGCGCTGAAGACAAAATTCTGTCTCTCCGCAAGAAAATGAAGATGATTCCGAATGAATAAATCCATCAACATAGCGTTGGGACTTCTTTTGTTCCCAACGATGGCGCTTGCTATTTTCGTTGGCTTCGATCTCCCTATTGAAATGTTCAAGATTTCAGGGAACAACATGCCTTACAAGGAATATGTTTTTCTCGGACTTGGCCTATTGATTATGATCGTCATTTTACGTCGTTCCATTCGTCGCTGGATGGGCATGCGCATTGTGAATCAGGTCAAAAAATTCAAGTGGAACGCTGAAGTCAGTAAAGCACGAAAATCACGTGTGCGCGTGTATCTGTTATTGGAAGCCATGGTGATGACATCGGTAGGCCTTGCGCTTTACGCTGTATGCGATGAAGCTCTGGCGCCCTGCATTGCCTTTTTGATCGGTTCTTTGGACAATATCATTTTTGCCATCGCTGGACGAAATGGTCGCTACCGTGTTGGAATTTCATCCAAAGCGGTGATTGTTGCCGATCGCGAAGTGATTCTGTTGTATTACTCAGGATTGCGCAAAATCAGCGCTCACCAACAGACGACTTATTTTGATTACATCAAAGGATTGCAGTTGTCCTTTCCGACAGATTGTGTGCAGGATGAAGAACGCGAGGAATTTCTAAAAGCGCTTGAAGCACAAATTGATCCGAACCGCGTTTTCTTTTCAAAGACGATGGGATAATTCCGAACAATCGTGTTATTGTCGCCCAGGTGAGCTGCTCATTTCAAATTCAATGATTCCTCCGCTCATAATGTCATCGTGAGTGATTTGATTTCCAGTCACCTTCTTTCCATTGACGGAAACGCTTTTCACATACACATTTTTTACGCTTTGATTTTTAGTGGTAATCGTGAGCGTTTTTCCATTGTTTAAATGAATTTTCGCTTCTTTCACCAGCGGACTTCCCAATGCATAATTCGGTGATCCCGGAGTCACTGGATAAAAACCAAGTGCACTGAACACATACCACGCGCTCATTTGTCCGGCATCGTCATTTCCGCACAAACCATTCACCGTTGGCGCGTACATTGTTTCCATAATCATACGTACACGTTGCTGCGTTTTTTCGGGGTGCCCTGTCCAATTGTAGAGGTATGGAATATGGTGTCCAGGTTCGTTTCCATGCACATAATTTCCGATGATACCATCACGGGTAATGTCTTCATGCTTCGCAATATACTTTTCATCGATGTCCATTGTGAACAATGAGTCTAGATGTTCGGTCAGTCGTTCCTTGCCTCCCATCATTTTCACCATTTCTTGGATATTTTGCGGGACATACAATCCATAATTCCATGCATTTCCTTCGATGAAACCTTGCCCATGTGTATCCATTGGATCAAAATGAGGTCGGAATTCTCCGCTGGCTAACCGAGGACGCATGTAGCCACTTTGCTCATCAAACACATTTTGGTAATACGTCGATCGCGTCATGAATTCCTTTTTGATATCTTCTTTACCCAATTGATCTGCTATTTGTGCGATACACCAATCGTCGTATGCATACTCCAAGGTTTTGGACACCGAAGAATGACTTTTATCATCCGGGACATAATGATATTGCATATAATCATCCAATCCGTCGAAATAAGGAACCTTTGCTGAGTTTATCGAAGCCGTAAGCGCTCGATTTCTATTGAAATCGCCGACATCTTTCACCACAGCATCTGCAATAACGGAAGTACCGTGATATCCAATCATGCACCAATTCTCGTTTGCATAATGACTC
>JBFHGY010000699.1:0-2052 GCA_041582905.1 Crocinitomicaceae bacterium
AACATCCGAAAGATAAATCCCGCTTTTTCCCACTTTTGCCGAAGAGTTGACCTTTTTCAATGTAAGTCCTGACTTTTCGTCCGCGGTAAGGTTGTTGATATTCGCTTGGATGTCCGATCCTACGATTGAGATATCACTGAAACTCCCATTGACGTTGGAGACATCGAGGTGAGCAAAATCGACCCCGAAATTTTTAGGCTCTTTTCGGGCATCATCGTATCGAAATCGGGTGTTGTTTAATTCTACCGTATGCACGGCTAATTTCAGTTGCTTTCCGGACGAAGGCTTGTCCGATTTGAAATAATCAACGAGGAATTGTAGGTTGCTTTCTCCTTCCGCATTGCGCTTGATGTGTCCATAACCTTCATCCAATCGTACTTTACCTACGGTAAAATTGAGGTCGGACAAGTTGTAATCATCGAGCGTGGCAAAGACCGTTTTTGCGGCAAGCAAAGTGTCTTTTTCCAAATCCAAAATAAGGAAGCCATCGAGAGCGACTTGATCGAAAAACACGATGTCGACTTTATCAATCTTTACCTTCGTGTTGAGCTTGTCTGATAGATAATTTGTAGCCTTTTGGGCAAGGTAAGTTTGGACAGGAGAAGTCCGAATCAGGAAGGCGAAGACAATAAGAAAAACCAGTGACCATTCTAAGATGATCCCAATCGTTCTTCCTAATATTTTCAGTAGCTTTGCCATCCTAGTTGCAATAATACGGATTGTGAGTCAAAAAGAGACGATAATATTGGGCATAGAGTCCTCCTGTGACGACACTTCAGCTGCCATCCTCAAAAATAACGCCATTTTAAGCAATCTTATTGCTGGGCAGAAAGTGCACGAGTCGTACGGTGGTGTGGTGCCAGAGCTCGCGAGTAGAGCGCATTTACAGAACATTGTTCCTGTGGTCGACGATGCCATGAAAAAGGCAGGTGTAACGATTGATCAATTGGATGCCATTGCGTTCACAAAAGGACCTGGACTTTTAGGTTCGTTGGTGGTTGGAACGTCCTTCGCAAAATCGATGGCGTTAGCGCTTGATATTCCTTTGATTGATGTTAATCACATGTATGGTCATGTATTGGCGCATTTCATTGATGATGAAGATAAGCCCAAACCGTCATTTCCGTTTCTGTGTTTAACCGTTTCGGGTGGACACACACAAATTGTATTGATTCGCGATCACCTCGATATGGAAATCATTGGGACAACGATTGATGACGCAGCAGGAGAAGCTTTCGATAAAACAGCAAAATTGCTTGGATTCCCGTATCCGGGCGGTCCATTAATCGATAAGCATGCGAAGAATGGAAATCCAGAGGCGTTCGAGTTTGCAAAACCCAACATGAAAGGCTACAATTATAGTTTTAGCGGGTTAAAAACATCCATTTTGTACTTTCTTCAAAAACAAGAAAAGGAAAACCCGAATTTCATCGAGGAAAATTTGGATGATTTATGCGCTTCTGTTCAACGTTCGATCACGAATATTTTGTTTAAGAAAGTGGTGAAGGCAGCCAAAGATTTGGGTATTTCTGAAGTAGCCATTGCCGGTGGTGTTTCTGCCAATAGCGAGGTGCGCTCACGATTGCAAGAGGAAGGGAAGAAGCGTGGTTGGAACGTATATATTCCAAAGTTTGAGTATTGCACGGATAACGCCGCGATGATTGCAATTGCCGGTTTGTATATGCACAAGGCAGGTTTGCATTCGAATCAAACAGTCAATGCTCAAGCGAGAATTCCTTTCATTCCAATCTTGAAATCTTCGGATAAGTAGTCGGTTTTACTTCATTTTTTTGTCGCAATTCTACACGAACGGAAGGATAAACAGTCCTTACATCTTGCGTTGTATTTCATGCAAAAATCGCGTGACTGCGTCGAACGAACGTTTTTTTTTACTACATTTTAGTTCTAAACATTGAACTATGCAAGCATCATTAACCCCAGAATTGATCGAAAAAGAATTGATTTCGACATTGTCTTTCGAGAAAAAAGATAAAATTGATCAGCACCCGAACCTCATGGAGCAAATCAAGAATGCAACGCGTTTGGGGAATG
>JBFHGY010000700.1:0-2031 GCA_041582905.1 Crocinitomicaceae bacterium
CTACGTGATCACCTTCACGAATTTCGTTGATGCATCCTGAAACGTGTACGAAATGCTCTTTGTTTGAACCTTCTTCAATGATAAAACCAAATCCTTTTGTGTCATTGAAAAATTTAACTGTTCCTTTATTCATAATGTATTATATTTAATGCGATAAAGGTACTTCCAAATATAATAGGAACGTCGTTTTATTGCATTTATTCTCAATAAATTAATGAAATTCGCTCTCAAAGCCAGTGATAGCAACAAAAATGAATTGAGCTAATCATGGATCAATCAAGCGCTTTACTCGATTTATTGCTTGATTTTAGCAATTCTTCATACTGAGAAGGTGTCAAATCGGAATGATAATAAGCAATTGGATTAACCTTTTTACCATTTTTGATTACTTCATAATGTAAGTGAGGTCCAGTTGATCTTCCCGTTGATCCAATCAAACCAATCAAGAAACCGCGCTTCACTTTTTGTCCTTCACTCACCCCAATCGCGCTCAAGTGGGCGTAACGTGTTTTGTATCCAAATCCGTGATTAATCACAATCGATTTTCCGTATCCCCACGCTTTATTCTCTACCAATTCTACGACTCCATCCCCCGTGGCATAGACTTCTGTTCCTTTCGGTGCGGTGAAATCCATTCCTGTGTGCATCTGGCGCGTTTTGTAAATTGGATCTACACGCCAACCGTATCCGGAAATTGGTTTTCTTAAATCCGTATTTCGAACGGGTTGAATCGAAGGAATACAGGTAATCATCGTTTCCTTATTCTTGACCAACCTCAACAACTCACGGAAAGAAAGAGACTGTGCATTCAATCGGCGCTGTAATCGATCCATGCTCACGGAAGTCAACATCAACAGGCTGTCGCTTGGCATTCCTTTCAAGTGTGAATACTTGTCACTACCTCCTGTTCCCATACGACGCATTTCCAAAGGAAATTCATCTGCATACAATACACTTCGATACAAATGTTCATCGCGTTCTTCCACATCATCTAGCGCTTCATTCACAACAAGCATCTCTTTGTGTAATCGCTTTAACTCACGCTCTTGTTTATCGACCATTATTTTCAACTCCTTTTCTCTAGGAGAATCAATACGACGTGTAAACACCAATGCCAACAACAACCCCAGCAAGATACTTGGAGCACTCACAAGGATAACCCGAAATAGACGTCGACCAAAGGACACGTTTACTTTCTCGTACGAAAGCGTCTCAGGATTGTATTTATATTGTTGTTTCACGAGGGCAAAAATACAAAAGAAATCGCGGTCATGGCTGTTAAAAAACGTCAAGCAACTTGTTTGGTTTACTAGAATCGTTGGTGTTTTCGTATGAATCCTTCTGAAAAATCGGCTACCTTTGCCCCGTGAAAAAGATACGTTTAACCTTCGCTTTTATCGCCTTTGCTGCGACAAGTTTCGCGCAATTTGCGGGTCCTGCTGAAACTCCTGGATCGACAGCTATGCACCGAGATAGTTCCGACTTCATCGCTTGGGCTACGTCTGCTCAACTTCAATTGGGCTTGATGGACATAGCGAATGTATCCAGCGGAACAACTTCCAGCGGCGACGCGACCTCTCCAACAGGTTTCCCCGACGGAAACTGCATCAGCCTAGGCGACAGCGGTGTAGCGATCCTCACCTTCGCCCAACCCATCATGAATGGAAACGGTCCTGATTTCGCTGTTTTTGAAAACGCTTTCTCGGATCAATTTCTCGAATTGGCCTTCGTAGAAGTGAGTAGTGACGGTGTCAATTTCCATCGATTCCCTGCCATTTCCAATACACAAACAGAAAATCAAATCGGTCCATTCGATGCACAAGGAGACGCAACCTTATTATATAATCTAGCAGGAAAATACCGCGCCAATTACGGAACTCCTTTTGATCTCGAAGAACTCAACGGAACATTCGGACTCAACCTCGATGCCATTACTCATGTGAAAATTATCGATGTTGTTGGAATGATCAACGGAAATCATATTCAATACGATTCAAATGGAAATCCTGTGAATGATCCTTACGCCACTGC
>JBFHGY010000701.1:0-2025 GCA_041582905.1 Crocinitomicaceae bacterium
CAATTGGTTAGAGTATTTATATTGGCTCAGTATCGCGCATGGGGAAGATTCACCTGAATATCAAAATGCCTTACCACTTGAAGGAATTTGGTCTGAACAAATATGTTTAACGGCATACAAAGAAGAATATTGGAGAAGACACTCTTTTGCCTCTTACCCCATTGTTGGAATTACCCAAGAACAGGCAGAAAACTATTCAAAGTGGCGCTCCGATCGCGTATTTGAATACTATTTGATCAAGAATGAGTACATGGATTTCAACCTTCCTGATTCCGTTCCAACAGGTTATCAATACTTCTCCATTCAAGGCTATTTCGATGGTTCCTTCGAGCCACTCTATTTGAAAGATGCCCCCAACAAACCTTTTATTCGAGATACGACCCTACTCTATCCAACCTATCGCCTTCCTTCTAGCTTAGATCGAAAAATTATGCTCGACTATGCGGACAGCACCGATTATCTGTTTGCTACAGCTTACCCGAAAAAGGAACAAGAATGGACCAATGCCCAGCTCGCTCAAGTATATTTGGAAATCAATCCATGTGACTCGAACGTGACCATTATCGAGCCGATTGTAGAGGTTGATCATGGATATCCACACATGCGCAACATTAAATTCTTGCACAATATCAGAGGAAATGTCGCTGAATGGTCGAGTGAAGAAGATTTAACCTATGGAGGTGGATGGCCGCACACACGATCTTATACCTACAAGCATGATACGATATCCTGCGAACAACCCAATGCTTGGACGGGTTTTCGAAATGTGTGCACGTGGAGTAAATTCAGATACTAAATTTCGTCTTCTGCATCACGCATTTTTAACTGCGTTTTCAATGCGGTGATTTCCTTGTCCTTCTTGCGGAATTTTCGGTAATCGAATAGTGTCGCCAATCCAAAACCTCCTGCTAAACTCAAAATGATGAGCAAGGTGGTTGGAATGTTCACTTTTACGATTAAGAAGTTGACAGGAATCGATTTCCAATTGACAATGGCGAAAATAAGTACGAGTATTCCCGATACTGCACTAATGATGTATTTTAACTTTTGACTACTTGATAATCCGTCCCACCATTCTTTCATTGTTGTCTGATTTTAATTGACTTTGTTGTCTTTACTATGTAAATATCTCAAAAAATCTCTTGAATTAGTTGATTTACACCATAAATTCTGAGGACTTCAATTGGAATTTTCGGCGATTGGACCTCTCTTATCGATATATCGTTTCCTATAGCTATCAGGAACGATATGTAGATCTTGCAATAATTTGAAATTTAAATCAATCTTGCAGTTCGATCTTCTTAACCCAAGGAAAAATCATTCGTATTCCCTATATTCGTAACCCTAAAGTAATAAGCAAATGGCAACAACTGCAGATATAAAAAATGGCTTGTGTTTAAATCACAATGGAAAACTAGTTCAAATTGTAGAATTTCAACACGTAAAACCTGGAAAAGGACCTGCCTTCGTCCGTACAAAAATGCGCTTGATCGAGACTGGAAAAATTTTGGATTTTACCTTCTCTGCTGGACATAAAATTGAAATCGTTCGTATCGAAAACCGCGATTACCAATACTTGTACAAAGATGGAGAAGATTATGTATTCATGAACTCTTCTACATTCGAACAAGTGAATATTCCACCAGCAATGATTGAAAAACCAGAATTCTTGCAAGAGGGGATGATTTGTTCGATCTTGTTCCATGCTGAAGAAGAAATGCCACTTGTGTTGGAATTGCCAATGCACATTGTCTCTGAAATTACGTACACGGAGCCAGGGATCAAAGGTGATACAGCTACAAACACGATGAAGCCTGCAACCATTGCAACAGGAGCTGAGATTCGCGTTCCATTGTTCATCGATACAGGAGAAGTGATCAAAGTAGATACACGTACAGGAGTTTACGTTGAACGCGTGAAAGACTAAACACATATTTTAACCCATAAAAACTTCCATTTCGATTCACTCGATTTGGAAGTTTTCTTTTTTGTGATGATTGCATCCATCGGTACTATTCAACTCAA
>JBFHGY010000702.1:0-2020 GCA_041582905.1 Crocinitomicaceae bacterium
CATTTTCCAGGGGATCACCCACGTGTGACGGAAATCATTGTTGTGAATGGCTATGTTGTATCCGAAGAAGCATGGTTCAACAACTCACGCGTGAAAACACTCAATGTTTACTATAACGATGAATTATTCGCCACACTTCACCTCAAAGACACCAAAAATGATCAAGTATTTCGCTTCGACCCGATTGGTTCACGCAATTTTGTGCAAGACGTCGAAAATGCCCCAGATTGGACCTTGACCTTTGAAATAATGAACGTTTACGAAGGTGATCTGTACGATGACACCGCGATCTCTGAACTCTACTTCGATGGTGTGGATGTTCATTAAAATGTTTTCATGAATGCACGAACGAAGAGGTGTTTGGATTAAAGTTGATCAAGAAGGGAGGAAGTAAATTGAATTTTATGCAGAAAATCAAAGAACTATTTAAGATAATGGTGAATATATCCGAGGAAGATTGGATTTTGTTTTCGTCTCGCCTTGAACGTGTTGAATTACCTAAAAAAACGATCTTTCTTACGCTAGGAGAAACAGAAAATTACCTGTCTTTTATCGAAAAAGGTTCTGCTCGATACTTTATACCAAAAGAAGAAAATGACGTCACTTTTGGATTTCGATTTGAGAATCATTTCGTGAGTGGATACGATTCATTTCTGACACGAACCCCATCTGTTTATCAACTTGAGACCTTATCCAAGACAATTCTATGGCGTATTTCTTACGAGGACTTGCAATATGTCTACGAACACAGTAAAATTGGAAACAAGATCGGTCGGATGACTGCTGAACAGACGTTTTTGATTAAATCCGCCAGAGAAATTTCTCTTCTGAATCAAACTGCGGAAGAACGTTACCTTGCCCTTTTTAAACAACGTCCCAATGTCATCAAGGAAGTCCCGTTGAAATACATCGCCTCCTATATTGGCATTACACCTCAAGCACTCAGTCGCATTCGGAAACGCATTTCTTAACCTAGGTTCATTGTTTCATCTTTTTGAATTACAGAAATTTGTAAGAAAAGATGAAGCCGCTAATCGTACTATTGATTGCTTTTCTCAGCGCTACACTCATACTTAGAATAGCAAATGGCTCATTTGACCTACCTTTTACAGCTAGAATCGCCATGTCCAGCATGCTCTTGTTTACCGCATTGGGGCATTTCCTCTTTACCGATGGTATGGCACTTATGGTTCCTGATATTATCCCATTCAAAAAAGAAGTCGTTTACATTACCGGAATCATTGAAATTTGTGGTGCTATCGGATTGCACATCCCTCAATTCCGAATTTTGACAGCTTGGCTCCTGATTGCCTTTTTCATCTTAGCTCTCCCCTCCAACGTTAAAGCCGCCATTGAACAAATTGACTATCAAAAAGCTACATACAACGGCCTTGGAATTTCCTATCTAATATTTCGAATTCCTTTGCAGCTGATGTTTATCATTTGGGTATACCTTTCCTCCATTGAAAACTAAACCCACCGTTCTTACATCTGAATAGAATTGACATTCTCAAACGGCTCAGGGATATTGTTCTCGTCTTCATCGATAATCTGTAAAATATCCCTTGTGATTCCTCTTGAAATATTCGAGATCGGAACATCATTTGGTGAACCTTCAAAAGGGTTTTCACCGGCAAGACCAATGCGCAACATGGTGTTGAATACCCAAATTACAATTACGGTAAACGGGATGTTGAGCCAGACAAAATACTCGCTAACCCAAGGATGCGACTCACTCATCAGCCCTCCCACTTTTGCAAATTCTGGAATGATTGCCATTGGTAGCAGCCACATAAAAATGTGTACGAAATGATATCCAATACTTCCGTATTGCTTCGGATATGGGAAGTTCTTAATTCGCTCGGATTTCCCCTGCAAAGCGGTAAGTTCCTGTAACATCTTCTGCAATTCCAACACACTAAACTCCCACAATTTATCTTGATCTCGAAGTTCTCTAAAATGCTTCGATTGTAAACTGATAATTGCGTTCGGCTTATTTCCTTTGGACATAACGTAATCG
>JBFHGY010000703.1:0-2019 GCA_041582905.1 Crocinitomicaceae bacterium
CATGGGACGCATTCCTTCAAGCGTGGCGGCAATCGAAATTCCGCTCAGCGAACTGTCGGTATTCGTAATCAAAATTTCCGACGGATTTTCCACCTGACGCAAACCTTGACTGTTCATCTCGTAGATTCCCAATTCATTCGTGCTTCCAAAACGATTTTTGATCGAGCGAAGCAAACGATAGACGTGGTTTCGGTCTCCTTCAAATTGTAAGACAGCATCTACCATGTGTTCCAATACTTTAGGCCCAGCGAGAGAGCCTTCTTTGGTAATGTGTCCAATTAGAAAGACAGGAACGTTGCTTTGTTTCGCGTAGCGAAGTAGCTGTGCGGTACATTCTCGAACTTGAGAAATGCTTCCCGGTGAGCTCTCAATGGTGGGCGAATACAAGGTTTGTATCGAATCGATGACGAGCAAGTTCGGCTGCACTTCTTCGGCTTGTTGAAAGATATTTTGAATGTTCGTTTCCGTAAGGATAAAACAGGCTTGATTCTTCACGCCAATACGTTCTGCACGCATTTTAATCTGTTGATCGCTTTCCTCTCCAGATACGTATAACACGTTCATGTTGGAAGATAAAACGGCCATTTGCAGAAGCAAGGTTGATTTTCCAATTCCTGGTTCTCCACCGAACAATACGAGCGACCCTGGAACAATTCCACCTCCTAACACGCGATCCAATTCTGTATCACCCAACAAAATACGCGGATGTTCTTGATTTTGAATTTCCTGAAGCGATTGGGGTTTGGCCGCACGATCCGATTTTGAAAAAGCAACAACTTGCGGAACCTGTTTTTGAATCAGTTCTTCCACAAAGGTGTTCCATTCATTACACGAAGGACACTTTCCCAACCATTTTGGAGTTTCATAACCACAATTTTGACAGAAAAACGCTGATTTTACCTTCGCCATGAGTTCGATTTGCTTCAAAGATAGAGAATACTTCGACATTTATCGGTAATATTGATCTGTCAAGTTTATGCTGAAACGTAGATTCATACACCTCTTTCACGTGCTCTCGGGAAAGGCCTTTTTTGAACGGAATACGTACAATTCGAAACAGTTGTGGAAACGAACTTTTGTCGCCATTCCTTGGTATGTTCTGGGAGTCGTTTTTGCCGTTCTGGATCTCTTTTTTGTTGGGTTTGTTTTTCAGGGAATCATGCGTGTTACACAAAAGAAGCGACGGAAGTTAAACGCGGAGGAATTGACATTCTTTTCGAATTTACCCAGTGAGTTGGATTATTTGAAAACGGTTTGGGTGTACGAACGTTCGTGGGTCGCACGATGGGGAATGTGGTTAACCCGACGAAAATCTCTCGGTTTGGGCTTGGGAAATACGGTTCACTTTAGTCGCGAGATCGATATGAAGAACCCTTCAGACCGTAGATGGTTCGTACATGAAATAGCGCACACACTTCAGTTCAAATACCGCGGATTGGTGTACATTCCAGAGGCATTAATCGCTCAGCAATTTTCGGGATACTCATTCGGAGGATTGAAAACCTTAAAGCAGATAAGTAAACTGCGATCGTTCAATCCCGAACAACAGGCGGAGATTTTCGCTGCTATGCAACTGACGGATTTCGAAAGTGAGATCAGAAAGGAAATCGAAAACGGAAATTGGTGATCATCCAGCAAAATTTCTTCGTGCTGCGCGATGACATCTGCGTTTGCGTTTTGCTTTGATTCGTTTAATACGTCGCTTTTTGCGTTTTCCACCATCAATTACTACCGTTGATTCAATGGAAACTGATGTTTTTTCAGGAGATACGTCTGTTGCAGACATTCCAACAAAGCAAAAACTAAAGGCGATGGCTGTCAATAAATACTTCATAATCTTGGGTTTGATAATGTCATAACGTTCAGGTTGGGAAGATGTTACACGGAATGATTCTTCCGTTAAAATGTCAGGCGATATACATCTACAGGAACTCCCATGAATTTTGCCTTTCGGTCGTAGCTCAACCCATTTGCTTTCGCAACCCGAATGGATGCCTGGTTCTCTGGATGAATCATGGA
>JBFHGY010000704.1:0-2009 GCA_041582905.1 Crocinitomicaceae bacterium
CATCTCCTTCCACTTCAATTCCGTACTTTCCGATGGTTTCTCCTTGATACTCCACCTCTATTTCTTCATCTTTCAGTCCTAGTTTCTCTTCAGACAATTCAATAATCGATAGTAATTTCTCTGGATGCAATCGATGGTCGTAGTCGTTCGCTTCCCACAACTGGAAGTTGACTCTGTGTTCTACTCGAATAGTTCCTCCACAGTCAATAAAATGTTTGGTTACGTTTCCTACTTCCGTCACGTGAAAATGTGCAGGAACCTTCGTTCCATTTGGTAGCTCAAAACTAATTTGATCAAGGTTCTTGAGTCTATTTTTGAAATCGTTCAGTTTCATATTGTTGTTTTTTAATGTGTGTATTTCCGCTTATTTTAACATCGCAATATTACGATGATTGCATTTAAATTTTTTTTCTTCCGAGATCAACAACACTTATCACCCGAACAACACGCATGCTGATCGAAAAACGAGTTGAAGGTCTCCTTAAACTTTTGCCATGTTTCGGGGTTAATGCAATAGCTCATCGAAACGCCTTCAATGGTTCCTTGAATGATCCCCATATCTTTCATTTCCTTTAAATGCTGACTAATGGTCGCCTGTGCCAATCCTAATTCTTGAACTAAATCAGAATTGATACACGCATTAGCTTTTAACAAATGCTCCAAAATGGCCACACGAGCAGGATGAGAGAAAACCTTCCCCATCTTTGCGAACTCGTTCTGTTCCTCCGTAAACAAATGTGTGCGTGTTAATCCCATAACTATATCGCAATATTACGATAAAAGAATGTATCTCTTTTCATTTTTTGCCATTTTTTCGAAAAAAAATTCTCAAACAAGCCTACCATCGATGCCGTTTCAAAAAAACAAGTAGTTTTGTAGGTAGAAGATATGTTGAATAAATTCGATGACATACGACCGTACAATGACGCCGAAGTACCCGATGTTTTAGGGAGACTGGTTCACAACGATGAATTTCTAACGGGTATTGCCCGATTTCGCCGTCCGAATCTTAACAAAGCGCTGCCGAACATCTCCAAGAAGTTGGTGAAGCAAAAGTTGAAAAAGAAGCTCTCGAACATTCATTCGATTGATCAATTGCAGAAAACGGTTGGTGAATATGTGGAGAAAATTCTTTCTACTACGGCAACGAGTTTAAAAGTGGAAGGATTAAATGACTTCGCACAAGATACTCCTCACCTTTTTATCAGTAATCACCGTGATATCGTAATGGATCCTGCGCTAATTGGCTACTTACTTCGTAACTCAGTTCACGGGACGGTACAAATTGCGATTGGAGATAATCTATTGAAAAAGGACTACATCTCGGATTTGATGCGACTCAACAAGAGTTTTATTGTAAAACGTTCTGTTCAAGGAAGAGAAAAACTGCTCGCCTCGAAACAGTTGTCGGAGTATATTTTTCATGCCATCAACAACGGAAGTAATGTCTGGATTGCCCAACGAGAAGGAAGAGCGAAAAATGGAATCGATAAAACCGATCCTGCTCTATTAAAGATGATCCATCTTTCTAATCGCGATGCAAGTCCAGCTATGACAATGATGGATTCCATCAATCACTTACGTATTATACCAGTTTCCATTTCCTATGAATACGATCCGTGTGCTATCATGAAAGCGCGTGAATTGTACGAAATTGAAAAGAATGGTTTCTTCCAGAAAGATGAAAACAGCGATTTCTTAAGCATTTCAGCTGGATTGAATGGAGAAAAGGGAAACATCGTTTTGAAATTCGGTAATGAAATCAAAGCGAATAACGACGATCCCGTAGAAATTGCTCAACAGATCGACGTACAAATCGTTTCCAATTACCATTTACATCCGTCAAATTACCTCGCCTACGAGAAACTTCAAGCAAGTGATCCCTCTATCGGACCAACGCTCAAGGAACTGGATATCGATTGGCAAGAAATTGAAAATAAGCGAGCCAGCTTTGATGAAAAATACAGAGACGTGGAAGACGAGTTGAAGCCTTATTTTTTACTCACGTA
>JBFHGY010000705.1:0-2008 GCA_041582905.1 Crocinitomicaceae bacterium
GATGCCTTGAAAAACGACCTTGCGAAAGACCATCGTCCTGATCTATTTGAACACAAATTGTACGTGAAGAAAGCCAAAGGATCTAATGAGCGTTTTGTTAATCTAGTCATGAAGAAATCGATTCTCGGAAATGAGAAGAAATTAGAGAAATTCCTCAAGAAGCCGAAGCAAAAGACCTTAGAGAAAGATCCTGGTGTTTTGTATGTGAATAGCTTGATTGACATGTACCGCACGAAGATTCAAATGGATCAGATGACCCGAAGCGGTCAATTGAGTGACCTTCGAGGATTGTACATGCAAGCCATTCAAGAGAAGGAGGAATCGAAAATCTACTATCCAGATGCGAACTTCACCATGCGTGTGACATACGGAACAGTGAAGAATTACAAAAGCTGGGAAGGAAAAGAATATGAGACCTTCACAACTGGAGATCAAATACTCGAAAAGTACAAAGCTGGAGATCACGAATTCGACGTTCCTGAGAAGTTGAGAACCTTGATTTCTACGCAAGACTACGGACCGTATGCCCGAGAAGATGGGAAATTGCCTGTATGCTTCTTACACAATACAGACATTACAGGAGGAAACTCAGGAAGCCCAGTGATTAATGCTGAAGGACACCTCATCGGAGTAGCATTCGACGGAAACTGGGAGTCGATGACAAGTGATTTGTTCTGGCAAGATGAATACGTTCGTACGATTAGCGTGGATATCCGCTATGTATTGTTCATCATTGATAAATTCGCAGATGCAAGTCACCTCTTGGATGAAATGGAATTGGTGAAATAATTTCACTTGATGAAAACACTGATAATTTTCTCATTCCTCTTCGGAGGAATGGGAGTCATTTGGTCACAAACAACAGACGAAAATCGACTGAAGAGTGAAGCTTTGCTTTACGCCTACCTCTCGCAGGATTCCGCGAAAATTTATCCCAATTGGCAGCTTGAAAAAGGGGAAGTACTTCGTCTTTCTCATCTCTTGAGTATGCAAAATGACGTATTCGGAAAGACGTAGCATCTCTGAAAAATTCACCAAAACCTCCATTGAGTTGGATAGTATTTTTATCGATCATCCCTCTGCCAGACTGCTCCTAGAAACTTACAAAGGGAAAAAGCGCAAAAGCAGATTGAAAATCGAGGATGTCCAAGTCAAGACGAATGATTCTAATCCATTTCTTGATTCGCTTTGCCTACCTTATTTGGAACTAATTGCCCAAAAAGAAATCGACTCACTGATGTCAATGGTCTTCCAGAAAGTTAAGCTTCGACAAGCTCTTCATTCACTCGAAGAGAATGGGTCTAAAAAAGAAATAGAAAACGCTCGACAAGCCATTGTAACTCTGGAAGCTATGACGGAACTGGTAAAGGAGACATTGGAAGCCATCGACCATACAGTTGAACCGATATTCAGTGAAGCTCAACTCACCATCAAAAAAAGTGTTCCTCAACTTAAAGTTGTGTATCGTTTCCCAGAAGAGAATAAAGAGCGTCTATGCACTTTTTTCTTTCGAAAAAGTGGGAATTTCTATCAACTCACTACCGTTGGAGGAGCTGTCCGAGGAGATCGTTTTGATGATTTTTAGAACGTGAACACCTTTCGGTTCATCACCTCAATATCACGACGTTCAGCTAACACAAAATCTTTGATTGTTTGTTGGTCCACGAAGTCGTAGTGATACGCGCGGATGGTTTGACTGAAATGCAAAATTTCCACCTTTACCACACCTTCTTTTTCCAGCATGTTCGCCTTGATCTGCTCAAATGATTGCTCAGAAAACTGTGTATTTTCGTTATCCACATTGATATCCGTGTAATACACAGCAGTGCCATTATTCAACAGTTCGTAGCGTGCATTCTCCCACTTTTGACTTTCTGTAGATTGCGCCATCACCATTCCAGGAAGGACAGCGATTAAGACTAAAATAAACTGTTTCATACTACTTTTTTACAATTTTCTCTGAGTGAGTAATTCCTTCACTATCGGTATACATTAAGAAGTATACTCC
>JBFHGY010000706.1:0-1980 GCA_041582905.1 Crocinitomicaceae bacterium
CTATCAGTCTATTGCTTCTTGTCTTTTCCACTTTTGCGGAAGCTTCCAAACCTGACGCGGTGATAGAACGAATTGAAACTCTCTCTTCAGAAAAAGAAAAGGCTACGGCATATAATGTTGCCACATTCGAAGCGTGGAGAGATGGCGAATATCAAAACGCTTTGATGTACTCCGAGCGTGGACTAAAAATTGCTCAAGCCGAGAAATTAAAAGCGATTGAATCGAAACTACACAATAACCGAGGTGTTGCCTACGATTTCTTAAGTCAGTATGCTTCTGCCCTCAAACATTATTTTACTGCGCTTTCACTCCAGGAAAAAATAGACGATCCTAGCACGAAAGCGAGCATATTGACGAACATTGGTCTGGTTTACATGACTCAACGTCAGAATGAAAAATCGTTAAAATATCATCAGCAAGCACTCGAAATTCGTAGAGAAATCAATGACCTGCAAGGTATTTCTGGCTCACTCAACAACATCGCTATTATCTACGTTCGACTTGGAAAAACACGTGAGGCGATCGAGAATTATCAGTCATGCATTGCGATTGACGAGCAACTGAACGATACTACTGGAATGGGCGATAACTACAACAATATTGGCATCGCATACATGGAATTAGCAGAGTATGACAAGGCACTCGATTACTTCGATAAAGCCATGCAAATTAGAGTCGCAACTCAAAACACCTTAGGAATAGCTACGACAAGTTCAAATTATGGCGAAGTCTATTACCAGTTAGAAGAACACGACAAAGCACGTGAATACTTCGAACTATCGATCGAAAAAGCCAAAAAGATAAACGATCGAGCCTGCTTAAGTCATGTTTACTATTGGTCGAGCATGAACGAAGAGAAAGCGGGTAATTTGCTCTCCGCTTTTGATGATTACAAATTGTTTATCACTTACGACGATAGTATCAATAGTGCGGCTGTAGCACGAGAGCAGACAACCCTGGAGTTGAATTATCAATTCGAGAAAGAAAAAGAGCTCTCGCGACTCAAACAAGAGGAAAAAGAACGTCAATACACCATCATTCTATACTCCGTTAGCGCAGGATTGATTCTCATCTTACTGTTCTCTATTCTGTTTTATCGTAAATGGAAACAAACTCAGGCACAACGGGAGGTCATTGAAGAAAAGAACCAAATTGTTCAGCAAAAAAACGACGAAATTTTAGCTTCGATTACCTATGCCAAACGTATCCAAACAGCCATTTTACCCTCAGATGCTGCCATGAATGAACGGTATTCGAGTAATTTCATTTTGTATCTCCCAAAAGATCTCGTGTCAGGAGATTTCTATTGGATCAATGAAACAAATGGCAATCATTTTCTGGCTGTTGCCGACTGTACAGGGCACGGTGTTCCAGGTGCTTTGATGAGTGTTGTATGCAACAATGCGTTGAATCGTGCGGTACATGAATTCAATCAAACGCACTCTTCTCACATTTTAGACAAAACACGCTCGTTAGTCATTGAAGAACTTTCCAAACACGAAGATGCCATGTCAGATGGGATGGATATTTCATTGTGCGCTTTTGAGAAAGGAACCAATCGCTTCAATTGGTCGGGAGCAAACAACCCTATTTGGATTTGGCGAAAAGCCCGTAAAGCACTTGAAGAAATTAGTGCCGATAAACAACCCATCGGAAATCACCACGCTCCTACTCCATTTACCGAGTATAACCTGGAACTACATGCTGGTGATCGTGTTTTCTTGTTTTCGGATGGATTTCAAGATCAATTCGGAGGTGAAAAGCGCAAAAAACTCATGCGAAAAGGACTTCGTCAATTGTTACTTGAATCAGTGCATCTTCCTATGGATCAACAAAAAGAATATCTGCAAGAAGCCTTTGAAGCGTGGAAAGGATCAAACGAACAAGTGGATGATGTGTGCATGGTTGGATATGAGTATTAATTCTAAAACTTAACGATATAGTAACAAAACAACAAAGAGCTATAAATCAACACTTTGA
>JBFHGY010000707.1:0-1978 GCA_041582905.1 Crocinitomicaceae bacterium
ATAAGCGATCGTACGTTGATGTTGGCATCCAGTGCATTCACTTGAACAGTAATCACACCTAGAAATATGACACCTGCAATGGCAAGCAATTGTATTTCTGTCTGCGGATTGACTCCCCAGAGGTAGGCAAAGAGACCAAAGAGTGCAATCGCTCCGATACTTCCGAGGATCATCAAAAGTGGGTTCCCTTTGCGAATGAAATTCGCGGCATATTTCGTTTGTACTTTTTCAATAACACTTCCTGAGGATAGGAAAGCATGCGCTTTGTAGAAGGAGTGAGCAACGAGGTGAAGGAGTGACGCAGCGTAAACTCCGAATCCACTAACAAGTAACGTGAAGCCCATGTGTCCAATGCTGGAATAGGCAAGAGCACTCTTGATTGACGGTTGAGCGGTAGACGCAATGGCTCCAAACAAGGCGCTAATGGCTCCAATTGAGATTAGCGTAATGGATGCAACGACTGAGAGGTCGATGAGAAATGCAAATCGGATGATGAGGAAAGGACCCGCGTTTAAAAGTCCTGCGTGGAGCAGTGCCGATACGGGTGTTGGAGCTTCCATGACATCCAAAAGCCACCCATGGAATGGTAGTTGTACCGATTTCAATGCTGCACTAAATACTAGGAGTAAAGCGGCAAGTTGCAAGTTGAAGGAGATATTCTCTGCGGAGATGAGTTGAAATTGCTCGAAGAGATAACTTAGACTTCCGCTTCCAAATTCAACATAAATGAGAGAGAACGCGCTGAAAAGTGTCAGATCAGCTAAGCGCGCAATGATGAATTTTTTGCGTGCAGCAATAAGGGCTTTTTGTCGGTTCGGGTAAAAACGAAGGAGTTGATGCAAGCCGACACTCGTTCCAATCCAGGCGATGAAAAGTGTCGCTAGGTTTCCAGAGATTACCAAGAGTTGAACAAAGGCCAGCGTAAATGCCAGATGACCGTAGAATTGTTGAATTCTGCTGTCACCATCGAGGTAGTTTTTGCTAAATCGGACAACCACGTAACCAATGATGGAGATCATTGTGTACATAATTGTGCTCAGAGGATCGATTCGAATCGAAAGCCCAAGATCGTGAATAGAAAACAGCGATAATTCGGATGCTCCTTGAGTGGAAATCCAGAAGATGGATACACCTGCTCCTATCAGCGATAGGTAAACGGCGGACCTTACAATGTTCAGCGTATTTTGAAAATGTTGAAATGCCTTGAAAGGAAGATTGACAAGTAGAAAAAGAAGAGTTGGAAGGAGAAAAAGGATGCTTAACAGGTTAATAGTCATCATGTTTGACAGTTTTGTTTGGGACAAAGCTATGATGAATAAATCATAAATTTTTATTTATATTTGAAATGTAAAGCATAAAAGAAATTTATGAACTATACCGTAAACCAGCTCCGAATTTTCCTTAAAGTGGTAGAAAAGCAGAGTGTTACAAAGGCTTCAGAAGAGTTGTTTATGACACAACCAGCGGTGTCTATTCAGCTAAGAAATTTTCAGGATCAATTCGATATTCCACTTACGGAAGTGATTGGTAGGCAACTGTATGTCACAGATTTTGGACTAGAAATTGCCGAAATTGCGCGTCGAGTCCTATCCGAAATGGATGAGCTTCAATTCAAAACCAAAGAATACCTCGGAGTGTTGGCAGGAAAATTGAAAATTTCATGTGCATCAACCGGAAAGTACGTGATTCCTTTTTTTCTTTCTGATTTTTTGGAAACGCATCCTGGAATCGACCTTGCGTTGGATGTGACCAACAAAACAATGGTTGTGGAAAGCCTCAAGAAAAATGAAATAGATTTTGCGGTAGTCTCCAAGTTACCAGAAGACTTTGATGTGGAGGAGGAGTTGATCCTAGAAAATCGTCTGTATTTGATGGGAACAAAAGATAATTTTGACAAGAAAAAACCACTCATATTTCGTGAACAAGGATCAGCTACGCGACAGGAAATGGAACATTATTTCGAAGAGAAAAAAGCCAA
>JBFHGY010000708.1:0-1971 GCA_041582905.1 Crocinitomicaceae bacterium
TAAAAGTCACTCCATTGAGAGGAGACATCCGTGGATATTTTCAGGAGCAATTGCCACAGAAACGAATCATCTTGAAGATGGTGATCTGGTTACCATTACCGATCACGAAAATTACTTCATTGCCCGAGGACATTTCCAGCACGCGACAATTGCCGTACGAATCCTCACTTTTCACGATGAGCCGATTGATGATAAATTCTTTCGATACCGTATAAAAGATGCGGTTGATATTCGAATTCAGCAAGGATTAATTGGAGATACCAACAACATTTGTCGTCTGGTGCATGGTGAAGGAGATAGCTTACCAGGATTAATTATCGATTACTACGCAGGAGTAGCTGTTGTCCAGTGTCATAGTATAGGTATGTTCCATTCGCTAGAAGATATTACTTCGGCACTTGTGAATGCATTGGGAGATCAATTGATTGCGGTTTACTCAAAATCCTCAGAAACACTCCCAAAACGTATAGAAGTTGAGGACGGATATCTTTATGGTACATGCGATACGCCTCACGTTGCTATTGAAAATGGAGTGAAGATCAACATCGACTGGGTAACAGGACAAAAAACGGGATTCTTTATTGATCAGCGAGAAAACCGACTGCTTTTAGCGAAATACTCGAAAGGAAAGAAAGTACTGAATACGTTTTGTTATTCAGGAGGATTTAGTCTACTTGCATTGCAAAACGGAGCATCCCATGTCGATTCATTGGACAGTTCTAAAAAGGCGATCGAGTTAACCGACGCTAACATTGCGTTGAACCAATTTGAAGAAAAACACACCTCTATTGTTGCGGACGCGATGGTTCACTTGAAGGAGCTCGGAGCTGAATACGATATTATTGTGCTCGATCCACCTGCCTTCGCCAAACACCGAGACAAGCGACATAAAGCAATACAAGGTTACAAGCGGTTAAATGCAAATGCCATTCGTCAGATTAAACCAGGAGGAATCATCTTTACCTTTTCGTGTTCTCAGGTCGTAGATAAGAAACTCTTCAACAATACAGTAATTGCAGCCGCTATTGAATCTGGAAGAAACGTTCGGATTTTGGAGCAACTTCATCAACCTTCAGACCACCCAATCAACGCCTTTCATCCTGAAGGTGAATATTTGAAAGGGCTCGTGATTCATGTAGAATAATGTTAAGTCTAAGTTATAGAACGATCCTTTCGGTAGCCGTGCCGCTGATGGGTTCATCATTCATTCAATCAATTGTACTCCTCACCGACTCTTCTTTTTTGAGTCGGTATGATACATTAGCATTCGATGCTTCTGGAAACGGAGGGCTGATCTACATTACGCTTTTTATGGTTCTTGCAGGACTGAATGAGGGGACGCAAATACTCATGGCTCGTAGAATAGGTGAAGAAAAAGAATCTGTTCTTGGGAGTATTTTTGCGAGTTCAGTCGTTATTAACTTATTTATCGCCTTGCTCCTATTTTTGACAATCTGGCTGATTGTCCCTGAGATAATAACTCAAACTGTTAATAATTCTGTATTAGGCCAATTCGAACTAAACTATTTAAATACGCGTAGTTTGGGGATTATTCCTTCTGTCATATCCCTCGCGATTTTGGCGTATCTCACAGCATCGGGAAGAACAGCTATCATCTTCCTCAACGCATCAATTGTTGCGGTTACGAACATTGTCTTGGACTATGCACTCATCTTTGGAAATCTCGGGTTACCTGAAATGGGATTAGAAGGAGCAGCATTGGCATCTGCCATGGCCGATTTCATTGGACTTCTTGTATTGGTATTAGTTGTTTTTGTCATCCCACGAGGGAATAGTAAAAAAATCCTGACTGATTTAACCATTAACTTCACGAGAATAAAAAGAGTGTTCGTGGTTGGATCGCCGATTATGCTTCAGGGGCTAACTGCTCTACTAACCTGGACGATTTTCTTCTTTTGGATTGAGCAAATGGGAATTTTCGAGTTAACTGTTTCTCAAAACATTCGATCA
>JBFHGY010000709.1:0-1948 GCA_041582905.1 Crocinitomicaceae bacterium
CGAAAATTGTAGTAGAAACAGTGGTCTTCATATACTGATGAGAATTCATTACATTCGTATACATTCTTGAATAAAATCAGTTCAAAAAATAATGGAGCTCAATATACTAATACTTTTCCTGATAGTGATTGTAGGAACATCGTTAAAAGCATTTAATGATGCAGGGTTTATGGAGAAGTGGATGTTCATTCCGTACCTCGTGAATCATGAAAAGCAGTACTACCGCATTGCAAGTCACATGGTGATCCACGCAGATTGGATGCATTTAATTTTTAATGGGATGTCGCTGTACTTCCTGGGAGATGCTTTTTTAACAGTTCCTATGAATACATATGTAGGTATTGATGGAGGGTTAATGGCGTACTACGGACCTTTTATGGGGCAGGTGCATTTTGGTTTGCTATTTATTCTTGGGGGACTTTTTGCTGCGCTCATTCCATACATTCGTCATAAGGACAATTCTGCTTATCGTTCGTTGGGAGCTTCAGGAGCGGTTTCAGCTGTTATTTTCGCGGCAATTTTGTGGAATCCTGAAATGAAATTGAGTCTTTTCTTTATTCCAATCGCCATTCCAGCTTATATTTTTGGACCGCTTTATTTGCTGTTTGAATTCTATATGGATAAACGGGGTGGAACGCGAATTGCGCACGATGCTCACATTGGAGGGGCTATCTTCGGTATTCTCTACGTATTATTTATTAATATTGATAAAGGGAAAGAATTCCTCAATGTGTTTTTTAAGTAAATGGTCAATTTTGTAAATAATAACGGGGAAGTGTTGTCTGGTGAAGATTTCACTATCAGATCGGGAAATCGTTCGTATCTGTACGGAGATGGTGTATTTGAATCCATCCGAATTATTCATGGCAAGCCGATCAACCTAAGCAATCACTTCGGTCGGATGATGGAAGGTGCCAAACGCCTAAAAATGCGTGTTCCTAGTTATTATGATGTTGATTTTTTCGAAAGCAGAATCATTGAACTCATCCAAAAATCGGGAATCACTCATGGTGGAAAATGTAGAGTTTCACTCGATCGATCAATGGGAGGAACCTACTTGCCAGAGTCGAATGAGGTAGAGTTTTTTATCGAAGTAATGCCGCTTGAGGAAAATGGCTTTGTGCTGAATAAAAAAGGCAAGGAGATTGACGTTTACACGGAATACCGTAAGCAGAAGGATAATTTGGCTAATTACAAGACCAAAAATGGACTTATCTATGTATTGGCGGCTATTGCAGCGAAAGAAAAAGGATTGGATGATTATCTGATCACGAATACAAGTAACGGAATCATTGAGGCGACCTCATCGAATTTATTTGTGGTAAGCAATGGCGTGTTGTATACGCCAGGTCTAGAAGAAGGATGTTTGGCAGGAACCATGCGTATGCAAATCATCAATTTGGCGCTTGAAAACGGAATTAAGGTGTACGAATGCAATATTTTGCCTCAAAACTTACTCGTTGCAGACGAAATCTTCTTAACCAACTCGATTGCTGGACTCACTTGGGTGAGCGGTTATCGAACCAAGCGTTACTTTAACAATGTCGCACGAAGAATTGTCGACTTGTTGAATGATAAGTGGACGTAGTATTCACTAAAAAAACAAACCTACCATGAAACAACTGATTTTCTTACTCTCATTCTCACTCCTGATTGCTTCGTGTGGAAATGAAGTTCAGCGCAAACGTGTCTCGAATAAGGTAGATCAAAATGGAACCATTTCGAGTACGATCTCCAATCGCGTAAAACGAGTTTTTGATACAAATACGGATGAATTTCTTCTCCGAGGAACGCATGCACGTCTGCTTAGAACGCAACAGGGTACTCGAATTCATGTTCCGGCCAATGCTTTTGTGAATACCTTGACGGGTGATGCTGTTCAGGGAGATGTGGTGATTACCTTCGACGAATATCATACGCAAGGAGAAATTCTCGCTAGCGGTATTCC
>JBFHGY010000710.1:0-1926 GCA_041582905.1 Crocinitomicaceae bacterium
GAACGTATTACGATTTATCGAAATAGCTATTTTCTACGTCTACGCGAATGTTTCACTCACGAATTCAGAGGTCTTCACAATGCCTTAGGCGACGATATGTTCAACCATTTCGTTTGGAGCTACCTTCAAGCCTACCCTTCCACAAGCTACACCCTGAACGAACTCGGTGCTCAATTTCCATCTTTCTTGGAACAAGGTCTGGAAGATAGTTTGAATGGAGAAAGTCCAGACTGGTGGCAACTCTTCATCATCGACGTGGCGAAATATGAGCGCGCTTATGTTGATACTTACAACGGTGAAGGACATGAAGAACTAGAATCTGTGGGAGCCATTTTTGATGTCTCGTTCATCCCCTCGCCCGCTCTACGGTTATTGCAACTTCGATTTTCCATTGCTGATTGCATTCACGCTTTCCAAAACAATGATTTCGACGCCATTCCTGATCCGAATGAAACCAATTACGTCCTCACACGCAAGAACTATCGAGTGAGTGTGGTTGAAATGGAGGACGATGAATTTCACCTTCTTGAAAAATGGCTAAATGAACCAGAAGTAGAGTGTCCGAAAGAGTATCAAGATAGGTGGGAACGGTTGGGTATTTGTTATGTGGAGTAGGTTTGTATACTAATTTATATGCCAAGAGAATGGATTCTCTCTGAAGCTTTGAAGAAAAGATGTTAGACGTGAGAAAGGATTCTCACTTTAGCTTCGGGATTCTCACATCAGCTCCGAAATCATCAGTTATCTTTCGAATTCCATTAACAGCTTTAGAAGTGAAATTGCATTTGGAGTGAATTCACACTAACTTCGCGCCATGAAAAAGCAGGCGATCCATTTTACTCCTTTTGCATCTGATGTTTCAGATATTTCCTTGCCTGAAAAATTCACGTTTCCGTTCTATTACGAACCTCATCCGATTGCGATTCGAGCTGCAGAGCAATTACAAGATTTCATCCAACATTCGGCGGAATGGAGCCACAATTTTGGACTTGATCCAGAGGATACATCTCACCCAATTGGGAAAATGTTTGGAGTTTTGGTTGTGAAAGATGCTGACGGAAGACTCGGATTTTTGTCTGGTTTTTCTGGCAAAGTAGATAATGGAAATCACCACAAAGGATTTGTTCCTCCCGTTTACGACATGCTTTCCGAAGATGGGTTTTTCAATCAAGGCGCGACAGAATTGACGGTGATGAACAATCGTACGCGTGAATTGGAAAATAGCGATGCCTTTATCGAAGCGAAAGCCTTGCTGGAAACCTTAAAAGAAACTGCTGCGGAAGAAATTGAAGTGCGGAGACTGGAGCGCGTAGCCAATCGAAAAACGAGAAAGGAGTGGAAACTGCATGCACTAGAAGAAAACAATGGAGTCTTGCCAGAAGAAGTTGAGAAAAAGATTCTTCAGCACAGCATGAAAGACAAGTTCGAATTGGCTGAACTCAATAAGCAATGGGATGAAAAAATTGCGGAACAAACAGAAGTTGTTGATGCTTTCGAAGCGGAAATCAATGCACTAAAAAAAGCTCGGAAGGAAAAATCCAATCAACTTCAAAAACAGCTCTTCGATGAATATCATTTTTTGAATGCCGATCTCGAAGAGAAAAGCTTGTGGGATATTTTTCATGACATCGATAAACCACCTCCCTCAGGTGCAGGAGAGTGTGCAGCCCCGAAATTGTTGCACTACGCCTATCAGCATGATCTTCGTCCGATTGCCATGGCGGAATTTTGGTGGGGAGCATCTCCCAAATCAGAAATCCGTAAACATGGTCACTTCTACCCTTCCTGTCGTGGTAAATGCGAGCCCATTCTCGGACACATGTTGAAAGGATTACTCGTAGATGATAATCCGATGTTGGTCAACCCAGCAAGCGGGAAATCTCTTCCGATTATTTTTGAAGACGAGCACATCGTAGTGGTTAATAA
>JBFHGY010000711.1:0-1922 GCA_041582905.1 Crocinitomicaceae bacterium
ACGAAATTGGTGATTATGCAATTCGGAGGAAACTCTGTTCCAAGCTTTACAGATAGTACGTCAGTACGAAATTTTGCGAGTTACTTCAAAGGACAAATCAATGCCGTGAAACGCCTCAATCCTGGAGCCATGGTGATCGTAATTGGTCCAAGTGATATGTCTAAATACGAGGAAGGACTGTACAATACCTACCCACTTTTGCCGTATTGCATCGACCGAATGATTGCAGTGACAAAAGAAACGGGATCAGCCTATTGGAATCTCTACGCTGCCATGGGAGGATACAATTCGATGCCCGCATGGGTGGAAAAAGGCATGGCAGGATCCGATTACATTCACTTCAGTAATGCAGGGTCAAATTATGCAGCGCAGATGTTCTACAACGCGCTCATGACCGAATATAACAAGTGGAAAGGAAATTAGTGAGGTATTTGATTCACATAGCATTCCTATGGATGTCTTGTTGGGCGTATGCGCAAGATTCAATTGTGGCTCCAGATTCAATCGTCCCGTTTGATGAATACACCGTGCCTGACTTTAGAAACATGGATACTTCCTATCGTTCCGTGTATCCTTTTGTTCAATACGACATCAATAACTACAAATTCCATTCTGACAGAAGTGCCAATTTTGAGACGCTTTATCGAAAGCTGACAGAAATGATTGAGACGAAAGAGGGAAAACTGAATTTCTATCATATCGGAGGATCGCACCTTCAAGCCGATATTTATTCACACGACGCTCGCGAGTTTTTTGCTTCCAACTGGGAAGGTCTCACAGGTGAGCGTGGTTGGGTATTTCCATTTGATCTGGCAAAGACGAACAACCCGGGGAATTATGAATTTTCTTCGCCAAATACGTGGGAGGCATACCGATGTTTACCACATCGTCCCTCTCGCTACGATGTAGATTATGGATTACTCGGAGCGATGATTACCTGTGCGGATACTGCGATTACGATTCGATTTAAGCACGATCGAACAACGACTCCGCAACCCATTAATCATGTGCGTATTTTTCACAACATTGGCGAATTTCCCTATTGGATGCACTTCGGGCCCGATGAATTGCTGGTATGGAAAACAACGCATAATCCCGAGCTAGGTTATTCAGATGTCTACTTGACAGATCCCGTAGATACGCTGAATATTCAGTTTCAACCATCCGAAAACCAAGTGCCCGAATTGGAAATTTATGGATTCATCTTGATGAACGACGAGCCTGGGATTTCATACACGTCAATTGGAATCAACGGAGCAGGATTGTACACTTACTTAGCAAATGAGCGCTTCGAGGAACAATTGAAAACCTATCCACCTGACTTTTTTGCGTATTCAGTAGGAACGAATGATGGAAACACGACCTACGCGAAGTTTAAGCCTGAAGTGTACAAACGTAACTTGGAAAAAATGATGCAAATGGCACTTCGAGCGAATCCAGATTGTGCGTTGCTGCTGACAGTACCGAATGATTCCTATTATCGACGACGGTACTTGAATAAAAACATTGCACGCGAGCGAACCATGATTGTTGAGCTGGCAGAAAAGTACAACATGGCTGTATGGGATATGTACGGAATTATGGGGGGATTGGGCTCTAGCCGTACATGGAAGAATAACAAGCTTATGCGTAGCGATTTGATACACTTCACCTCAGAAGGATATCATTTTAAAGGAGAATTATACATCGATGCATTTTTAAAATTCATGGATCAAATGGAACAAACCCCACTCGAATACTAGCATGGATTGGCTCAATAACATATTGCCATTGGAGCGATTCGCAGACATCTTCTCGATGGAGATTGGCTACGGAGAAAAATTGGTTTTTACCGAATTCAACTTCTGGTTGTTTTTCATTTTGGTGCTCGTCATTTTCTCCTTCTTGCACAAAAACAAATTGGCACGAAGCGTCTTTTTGAC
>JBFHGY010000712.1:0-1918 GCA_041582905.1 Crocinitomicaceae bacterium
TACGAAATCATGCCATACTTCACCTGCTCCAGCTTTGATGAGAACATGTTGATCGGTTTCTTCAAGAAGTTCAATTCCTTTGATCTCGTTACGCAATACAAGGCCAGTGAAATTCTGCGAAAACAGAACATTACTTCCTCCTCCTAAAAATAACAAGGGATCACCATTACGTTGTTTCAATAATTGAGAAAGTTCTTCAACAGAAGAAAACGCTGCAAATCGCTTGGCAAATACTTCAATACCAAAGGTATTATAGGGACGTAAGTTGACATGTTCTTGTATCATAGTTCAAAATTAGAAGAATTATGAAGATTAAAAGATGGAAAAATAGAATGATTGAAAGAATACTCGAATAAACTAAGTCTTCTAATCCTCCCAATCCAACCACCCCTTGTAGTGAGCCTGTTAAACTGAACAATCCAATTATTCAATCTGTCATCCGTATATTTATACCATGAAATTGAAACAAGTCCCCGTAGAAAAGGTGAATGCGTTGAACAAGAACACGTTGATGGAAATGTTGGGAATTCAATGCGTAGAAATTGGTGATGATTACCTCGTTGCAACCATGCCTGTGGATCATCGAACGCATCAACCAATGGGATTACTCCACGGTGGAGCTAGTGCGGCGTTAATTGAAACAATTGGCTCCATGGGCTCCGTTCTTTTGATTGATGTGAGTAAACAAGCACCTGTAGGTGTGGAGGTGAACGCAAACCATGTCGGCTCTGTTAAATCGGGAAGTGTTCGAGCAAAAGGAACCATCGTACACGCTGGTAAGCGAACGCATGTGTGGCAAGTCGATATTTACGATGAAGCAACGGAAAAGCTCGTGTGCACGGGACGTTTGACGGTTATGATTGTAGAGCGATCGTAAATGGCGTATCAACTCAAATATCGCATTCCCAATCAAGAAGTTGTTGAGGTCCTCGGAGCTTTCCGAGAGCTTGATATTACTGATGTCAAGCAAGGATTTGTGGTGACGAATTTTGATAAATCCAAAGCGTATGTTTTTGAGGAGGGAGCGATTTCTTTGAGCCGTTTGCCTGAGAATAGACCACTCTGCTACTCCAAGGAAGAATATTTGGATAAAGCCAACCAGTTCATTCAAAAGATTCAATCTGAAGGTCTGTCAAAGGCTATTTTTTCTCGCGTTAAATCGCATGTGTCAGAAAAAAGTGGTGAGCAATTATTTGATGCCTTAGCGACTGCCTATCCCAATGCCTTTGTTTACTTGATTTCAAGTGAGCATTTTGGTACTTGGATTGGAGCGACGCCTGAAAAATTAATCCGAAGCAAAGGCAAAATTGGAGAAACAGTTTCGCTAGCAGGAACGATGAAGGCCACTGATGCAGAAGAGTGGGGCGAAAAGGAGCGTTTTGAGCAACAGTTCGTTTCTGATTTTATCGAAGCTCAATTGAAGGAATTGCACGTAGGAAACCTCACAGTCAAAGGCCCGCATGATCGAGTAGCTGGACCGGTGAAGCACTTGGAAACACAATTTCAATTCGAGTTGAATACCGTTTTACCCATTCATGTAGCGAATCAATTGCATCCAACTCCAGCAGTAAGTGGCTTGCCTCAACAAGAAGCATTGGACTTAATTGCAGCAATCGAAAAGCACGATAGAAGTTTGTACACTGGATTTATTGGTGTTTTGGGTGAAGACACAGACTTATTTGTCAACTTGAGGTGTGCCCAAATTATTGAGAACGAGTATTTCTTGTATCTCGGAGGTGGATTCACGAAAGATTCCGATGCGGAAAAGGAATGGGACGAAACTGAAAATAAATCCAGAACGCTGCTCAACATCCTCGAAAACTCCTAGCTTTGTAGTCTCATAGATAGATTATGCGAATTACAACAACGGATAAAGAACACATAACAACATTTATTCACTCCTGTATTCGCAACGGGA
>JBFHGY010000713.1:0-1910 GCA_041582905.1 Crocinitomicaceae bacterium
CCACCAATGGAGGCATTGGGCTTAAAACGTACTTCGTTTCCAAATCTACGTGACTCAAAGTGATTCACCTCTCCAAATGGATTGACACTACCATTGAATCCAACGGTTAAGAAATTCTTGAACGTTCCTACGGCCTGATAATCCAGCCCTCCGTACGAAAAGAGTTTGGGTTTGTATAGTTCTTCGTAATAGATTCCAGCGTTCACCCATTTTCTAAGAAAATACTTTCCTGGTGTGAAATCGTTCCAACGTATGTTTGCGTAGTAATTTCGAGAATTGTTATTGTACAAAAAGCCAAGATCGTTTGGGTCGTACGTATCACTTTCTTCGCCATAAGTTAAGCCATAGCGCCACACACCCGAAACTTTGGAAAGTCCAACATTCAACGCATGCCCTAAGGTGGGTGTTTCTTCCTCAAAAATGGACGAAACTTTCACCTGAGCATTCAGTAAGTAAGTTCGATCTTTTGAAAACAAATTCGTTTGTCCTACGGTAACATTTGCATCGCGATTATTTCCTTCCCGCATTACATTTGTGTTGACCAGAGAAACTGTACTGTTGTTTTTTAAGTTCTGAGATAAAACGAAAACATTGTAATTTGTAAACGGATGTACTTGCACCTCTCGTTCGTTTCCAGATGGATCCGCAATTGTGGCAAACGCTCTATTCTCAACCGAATTAAAAACACCAACACCTAATCCCGATGACGTGCGCCCCGATACTTTTGTCGCATTGATCAAAGGAGCCAATCCAGGATTTCGCGTAATTGTTTCACCAAGAGAATCATTGACGCTATTGAAGACTTGATGTCCATTGAAAGGTCTTGCGCCAATTCTTCGGGAATAAAAAACGCCACCGATGCTAAACAAATCTGTTCCCTCAAGAAAGAACGGGCGATTTTCATCAAAGCGAACTTCAAATGGACCAAGGTTAAGAATTTGCTTATCTGAAGTTGTTTGACCGAAATCTGGAATCAGTGTCATATCAAGCGTAAACGCATCGTTCAGTCCATACTTGAGGTCTAATCCGCCTGTCAAACGCTGTCCCCAAGTTTGTTTTTGCTCCAACTGATCGTATGAATTTTCGACATATCCCGTTACATAAGGAGTAAATGACAAACGAATGGGAGATTCTACATCCTTCATCCCAACCATTTTGCCCGCCTGCGTGATTTCTCCGAACACTTCAGGGTTCACTTCATTCCAATAGGACTTTTGGCGATCTCTTCTCACCTGTCGAATAAAATTGATGTTCCATTCCTGCACCTTCTTGTTTGGAAATCGAACCGCAGAAAATGGAATTTTCATCTCAAAAGACCAGCCATAATCTTGACGTTTCGCGGCACTTCTCCACACGGCATTCCAACTGACATCAGAATCATCTGTATACAATAAGGCATCGTATTCTACACCGGCAGCCGTGACGCTGAAACAAAAAGCATTAATATTATTCGCATACGGATCAAGTGTAACTGCAAACCAATCTGCATTTCCCCAGTCGTCTCGTTGTGATAAAGTATAACTGACAGAATCGGGCCTTGGGTCAAACATTTCTCCGGCGATGTACAAGGCATTATCATCGTAGTACATTCGCACCTTCGAGGTGTATCGCGAAGCAATTCCCGGACGCGGATAATTTTCTATGAAGTTGTCAGCTATTTCTGCAGTTTGCCATTGTGGTTCGGTTAAGTCACCATCAATTTTGATTTCCTCCGCACTTCGTTCAATCGTGTACGAGCGGACTTGAGACCTGATTTCGCCCGAAAAGAGCAAAAATAGGTTTAGTAAAACAAGATATATAACTCTCTGTCGCATCATCGTTCGCGTGCAAAAATACAGAAAAGTCCATCGACTCCAATATCAATTTCGACCGATCAATTTAGTAGTACGATAAAATTAGAGCTCGGGCGG
>JBFHGY010000714.1:0-1910 GCA_041582905.1 Crocinitomicaceae bacterium
CAGTCGAAGTGAACGAAACTCGTACCCTAGACATATGCATCCATGGTGGTGGCTTCGGCTCCGCTCAGCTACCAATGGTACTCAACCAATAACAATCATAAAGGCCTCTTCTATGCGTATTCGAAAACATTATTGATATAGAGATTCAACACAGGACACTGAGCGCAGTCGAACTGTGCGAAAATCAAAATCGAGGAGCAAGCTGTCCTCTTTATCTCCGCCAAACATGTGAACATGGATTGTCGTAGGATATCGTTTCCACCCTTAATGCTAACAGCATTTTTCATCAAAATATTGGTTAAAACGGCAAAAAACGCCTAAAACGTTGGTTTTCAACAGTTCAACTACCCAAAACCAACACCTCCTCAATTTAACGATCTCAAAACAGGTAATGTGATTGGACCTTAATTCACCCAAAACGCTCTTAGAACGCTTTAAAACGTAAAATTTCGTTTGAAAAGGTCCGATATTTAATTTTGGACCCATTTTTTCTAAAAATTTCAGGCTGTTTTTGGTCGAAAATTAAATTTTGAACCTATCGCCCCAAATAAACGAGCAACACTGAAACGTCGCTAGGAGACACTCCACTAATTCGAGATGCTTGTCCAATTGTTGCTGGTTGAATTTCCGTCAACTTTAATTTCGCCTCAGAACTTAGGCTCGACAATTTTGTGAAGTCCATATCAGATGGAATTTTTACCCCTTCCAATCGATTCATTTTATTCGCCGTATCCTGTTCCCGTGAAATATATCCATCATACTTCATCTGAATTTCCGCTTGTGCAATTGTGTCATCGTCCAAGGCACTCAAGTATTCGGTTAGATCATTATCTCGTTCTCCATTCATCTCCTCAATTTCTTTCATCGAAATTCCAGGACGTGTAATTAGAGAGCTCAACTTTACTTGTTGATTAATTTTAGAACTATCCACACGTTCCAAAACAGGGTTCGCTGCTTCAGGAGAAATTCCCTCTTTTGAAAGAACCTTCTTCAACTGTTCCGTTCCCTCCTTTTTACTTTCCATTCGTCTGAGCGCATCGTCAGAAGCCAAACCAATTGCATGACCAATTGGAGTTAAGCGTAAATCCGCATTATCCTGTCGTAGTAGAATGCGATACTCTGCACGGCTCGTGAACATTCTATACGGCTCATTCGTTCCTTTCGTAATCAGATCATCAATTAACACACCTATATATGCCTCGCTTCTTGAGAGAATAAATGCTTCTTCCTCCTTTACTTTTCGCGCTGCGTTAATCCCAGCCATCAAACCTTGGCATGCGGCTTCCTCATAACCTGTGGTCCCATTAATCTGACCGGCGAAAAACAAGTTTTCAACCCGCTTCGTTTCTAAGGTATGCTTCAATTGCGTTGGTGGAAAGTAATCATACTCGATTGCGTATCCCGGACGAAACATTTTAGCATTCTCAAATCCAGGTATTGATTTCATAGCACGATGCTGCACTTCCTCGGGAAGCGACGTACTGAAACCATTCACATATATCTCTATCGTATTCCATCCTTCTGGTTCTACGAAGATCTGATGTCGCTCACGATCTGCAAAGCGGTTAATCTTATCTTCAATACTTGGACAATATCTCGGCCCAGCACTTTTGATCGCTCCATTAAACATTGGAGATCGATCAAAACCTTCCTTCAACAATTCATGCGTTTCAGGATTCGTATACGTAATATGGCATGACCGTTGTTCCGATAGTGGTTTTGTGTCTGTAAAACTGAATTTCGAAGGATTCTCATCCCCGAACTGCTCCTCCATTTTAGAATAATCAAGTGACCTTCCATCCACACGAGGCGGTGTTCCCGTCTTCATTCTCCCAGTTTCAAAACCAAGATCAATCAATTCCTCTGTAATTCCAGTTGAAGCCCTCTCTCCAGCACGTCCTCCACCAAAC
>JBFHGY010000715.1:0-1908 GCA_041582905.1 Crocinitomicaceae bacterium
CTCATGCACGCCATCCAAAAAGCTTAATTGATATTGAATCCATTCTTTATCTGTCATGGTTCTACCTTCATTAGCGTATTCCTGACGTAGCTTATTGGCGATGGCATAATAATCAGGACGTCCGAGGTAATCATGGTCAGCATCACACATGATTCTCTCTAGCAAATTGGTTGGTTCCACATTTTTCTTTGTGGTATTGATGATCCGTTCTACGATGCCAATTTGAATATCGGAATACCCAAAATTAGGCAGCACGGATTTCGCCATGCTAATTCCAAAGTCTTCATTGTCTTTGTTGGAATGAATATATCCCGCGTCGTGGAACAGAGCAGCTGTGCGTAGCAATAAGATGGATTCATCATCCACTCCTTCGAGCTTCGCATAGCGAATCACTGCTTTCTCTACGTTGAGTGTATGAGGTACATCGTGATAAACAACAGTCTCAGGAAGCAAAGAACGCAAACGGGTCAGAATGTTGACACGCATTTGATCAAAGTCCATTGAGGCCAATCCACAAACAGTTCGCAATTTCGCGGATGGATATAAGCCATTTCCGTCCATTGAGTGTTGATCTTTCAACTTTGAGAGGTAGAACATTTCAATGCTCCCACCACGCTTATGGATGTCAATTTTTCCTCGTGGAATGGTTTCGAAGTACGATCCAATACCGTCCGCAATGTTCGAAGTAATGGTGATATTCCCACTTTTGGTCACTTCTTCGGCTCGGGATGCTATATTCACGGTATCTCCCCAAACGTCGAAACTAAATTTTGAAGACCCAATGATTCCGGCAACGAGTGGTCCCATGTGCAAACCAATCCGAATTTCCCAGAAATCCTTTCGCATCGCAATGGCAATGTCGCGTTCATTTCGCATGAAGTCACGAATTTCCAAAGCGGCTAAACACGCCCGAATCGCTGGGCGAGGCATATTTTCCGTAACACCAGAAAGTGCCATGTAGGCATCTCCGATGGTTTTGATTTTTTCGAGTTTATATTTCTCGATGATCTCATCAAACTTCGTGAAGTAATACTCCAGGCGTTTGATTAACTCCAATGGATGAATATTCTTTGCCTTCGAGGAAAAGTCAACAAAGTCCGTAAAAAGAACTACGCCGTTCTGAATCCGTTTCGGTGAAAATTTCCCTACGTTGCTCAACTCACCCAAGATGGAATCTGGAAAAATGTTGCTGAGCAATTGGGCGATTCGCTGATCTTTGTAAAAAAGTGATTTGTACACTTCGATCTTGCTACGAATCAAGTTGGGACTGAAGGGCGCTGTAATGTAATCGACAGCTCCTTGCTTAATGCCTTTTACCAATTTACCGGATGCGCTACTATCCTTCGAGATTAAAATGATGTATTGATTCCCAAGTGTATTTTCTTTCTGAATTTCTTTCAGTTGCTCAATCGCATCTTTGGATTCCTCCACATTCACCAATACAATTCCAATTTCCTTTCGTTCAAGGATCGGTATGGCGCTTTCGAGCGAATCAGCGAGGAGAACATTGTTACCGCTTCCAGCGAGCATTTCCTTCAAACCAACGCGGGTTTTCTGCTCACTTTCGATAATCAATATGTTGATAAAGCGTTCCACTACAATTCAATTTGATCGATCGATACAGGTGCTTCTTTTAATTCTAAAATACGTTGAATTACTTCGTCTACAGCAGCGTCTGGACAACTAGCTCCAGAAGTTATGATAATCGTTGTATGTTCTTTCTCAGGCAAAAACTGTTGAAGTTGTTTTAATTCTTTTGAATGAATGTCAAAGGCTTGAATCGAATCTTTTGATGCGATTTCATCTTTGTTTTTGATAAAGAAAGTAGGGAATTTCGGCTCCAACAACTCAACAAGGTGAGATGTATTACTACTGTTGTATCCTCCTACGACAACGGCCAAATCAGCA
>JBFHGY010000716.1:0-1906 GCA_041582905.1 Crocinitomicaceae bacterium
ATCGAGCGATACAAATTCTTCATTTTTGGAGAAGAACCAATGATGCCTTGAAAATTATCGGGAATATCTTCTTCGACTACTTTCGACGGTTCAACGACTTCAGGAAGAATCGAATTCAATGCAAATTCAAGTTCATCAAATGTAAATGGCTTAATGAGGTATTCAAGTGCTCCCATTTTCATCACACTTACGGCAGAATCTATACTTGGATAGCCTGTAATCACCAGGAGGGGTAGATTCGGATAATGTTCTGAAGCATATCGAATCAATTGTTCTCCCCCCACCTCAGGCATGTTCAAATCTGTTATAATCAGATCGATTTCTGAACTTTCTAAAATTTCGATTCCGTCCAGTACGGTGTCGGATATGAATGGATTAATCCCTAATTCTTGTAACTGCCGTCGAATCAATTCGAGCATATCCCGAGAATCATCAACTACTAATATGGAGAGCGCTTTATTCATTTATGATTTGGAAAAATAAGTGTAAATGTTGTCCCTTCACCCAAAACGGAATGGACCTCTATGTTCCCTCCGTGTGCTTGAACTATTCCGTACGTCACTGCTAAACCAAGACCTGTTCCGTTATTTTCTTTGTTGCTATAGAAAGGCTGAAAAAGTCGAGGGAGTTCGTCTTCAGGGATTCCTTTACCGTTATCCGATATAGTCAAATGTATTTCCTCTTGTTCCAATTTTGTGGAGATGCCGATTTTACCAAAAGGAGACATGGCATCAATCGCATTTAGCACGATATTGAAGACAACTTGGGTGATTTGAATGGCATCCAAATTGAATTCTGGAAGACGATCGTATAAGTCTAACTCCGCTTGAATGTACTTGTCGTTTAACTGGATTTTCAACAAGTCTAAACTATCAAGGATGATCTTATTGAGGTCATTGGACTTAAATTGAGAAGGCATCTCACAGGAAAAAAACATGAGCTTTTTCACAATCTCCCGTGCGTGCTTGGCAGACTTCAAAATTCGTTCTAGATCGTGTTTTTTCGCAACATTATTTTCCTTTTTGTGAAGAAGTTCCGAATAGCCAATAATATTTCCCAAAGGTGTATTGAGTTCATGTGCAATACCAGCAGTGAGTTCTCCGAGGAGATTGAGACGATCATTAAATCGAAGTTTTTCCTGAATCAATTTCTCACGTTGGTTTTTTCGGTCGATCTCAATTAATGTAGACACCTCGTGACCAATTTGATTCAATAACGCTTGCTCTTCTTTTAAGAAAACTTCCGGAATAGAACTATCAACACTCGATTCCTTGAAGTATACAAGTAGTTTTCCGATTTTTTCCTCCTCAATCATTAAATCCACAAACTGGGATTTCTCAATAGTTGAAGGCGTTCCAATTTCAATCTCACCATATTTCAAAAATGCTTGCATCGCTTCTGGATATTGCCACCCCGAAGGAATTTCAGCAACAATCTTTTCCAAAGCTAGTTGAATATCATTTTTGTATTGGGAAGCAATACGCGAAATCCTATAAAGGCATTCCAACTCTTTTACCCGTTCACTGAGTATTTTTGACAAGTTCTTACTATCGAAAAGTTGTTGCGTCATGCGTCTAAAAATATTAAAAATCGTCAGCTCCGAGTAGAAGAATCAAATTCTACGAAACCTCAAGCTTCCATAGCACCATTACTCGATCTTGTTGGTTTCTCTCGTGTAAAATACGACTTCTTTTTGGGGCCAGTAAGAATAATAACTTGGAAGATAATCGCAAGGATAATCAAACCGCATATTTCCATGTTTGTAAATAATTCTGAGGTATAAAAAGCCTTTTCACTTTTTCCAAAGGCACGTCTCCCCTCTTCCAACTGAATTTGTTCAAGAGCTAAGAGCTTCGCCTTCATGTTTGAAAGGTTCCCTTCGATTAACTCATGCGTTCCTTTTGAC
>JBFHGY010000717.1:0-1904 GCA_041582905.1 Crocinitomicaceae bacterium
ATCGCCTTGAATTGAAATCGAAACAGTGGGATTTGAAAGAATGTGTGATGATGGCCATCCGTGAGGCAGGTCTCGGAATGTACTACACATCCATCGTTCTATTCTGTGGATTCTCGATGTTTAGTTTCTCTCAGTTTGGTGGAACACAAGCACTGGGATTACTCGTTTCCTTGACCTTGTTAATTGCAATGATTACCAACTTGGTATTGCTACCTAGTTTATTGCTTTCGCTCGAACATAGATTGACAACGAAGTCATTCGAAGAGCCTTTCTTTGATGCATACAACGAAGAAAGCGATATCGACTGGGATGACGTGGACGTTCTTCCGAATCCACACGACGGTCCCAACGCTGAAAACACAAACAGCTAGTTGAGAAGGCAGCTCTTAAAGTTGCTCGACTAATTCGTTTTGAATATCTTTAGCACAAACGAAACTTCATTATGAAAGGAATCATTCTGGCAGGTGGGTCTGGAACGCGTTTACACCCACTAACGCTTGCCGTGAGTAAGCAACTCATGCCCATTTACGATAAACCGATGATTTATTATCCGCTCTCTGTTTTGATGGCGGCAGGAATCAAAGATATCTTGATCATTTCTACTCCACATGACCTTCCGAATTTCCAAAAACTACTTGGAGATGGTAAGGAACTCGGTTGTAATTTTCAGTATGCCGAGCAAGTTATTCCAAATGGATTAGCGCAAGCATTTGTGATCGGAGAGGAGTTTATCGGAGATGATAAAGTAGCACTCATCCTTGGAGATAATATCTTCTACGGAGCTGGAATGGGGAATCTGCTCAAAGAAAACGCAGATCCAGAAGGAGGTGTCGTTTATGCCTATCACGTAAGCGATCCTGAGCGATACGGCGTGGTAGAGTTCGATAAAGATATGAACGCGATTTCTATTGAAGAAAAGCCACAAAAACCGAAGTCGAATTTTGCTGTTCCCGGATTGTATTTTTACGATAACTCAGTTGTGGAGATTGCCAAGAACCTGAAGCCTTCAGCACGCGGAGAGTATGAAATTACAGATGTGAATGCAGAATACTTGCGCAGAGGTCAACTGAAAGTGGCCGTGATGAATCGCGGAACTGCTTGGCTCGATACTGGAACATTCCCTTCATTGATGCAAGCTGGACAATTCGTTCAAGTGATAGAGGAACGACAAGGACTAAAAATCGGTTGTATCGAAGAGGTGGCGTACCGCAACGGATTTATCAACGCAGAGCAATTGGAAGAGCTTGCAAAACCACTACTCAAAAGTGGATATGGTGATTACTTGATGAGCATTCTTTCATAATGGATATACAACAATATACGTCGCTCATCGATGGCGAACTAAAGAAAATCGGGTTTCCAGATTCTCCGAATCAATTGTACGATCCTTTGCGTTATTTCCTGCAAATTGGAGGAAAGCGCATTCGTCCGATGCTGACCTTGCTCGGGGCGGAACTCTTCGGAGGAAACTATGAGAAAGCAATGTCGCAAGCGTTGAGCATCGAGGTGTTTCATAATTTCACATTGATTCACGACGATATCATGGATGAAGCACCCCTTCGACGAAATGTTCAAACCATCCATGAAAAATGGAACCGAGATGTGGCCATTTTATCTGGAGATGTATTGATGATCAAAGCCTATCAATTGCTTGGACAAATTGACGGACGTTTACTTCCTGATGCTTTTGCTTTATTCAACAAAACAGCGATTGAAGTATGTGAAGGTCAACAAATGGACATGGATTTTGAGCAACGTTCAGATGTAACAATCGATGAGTACATTGAAATGATTCGCTTAAAAACATCTGTTTTGTTAGGATGCGCCTTGGAAATGGGAGCCATTGTGGCGGAAGCATCTTCAGATGACCGTGAATCAATCTACAACTTCGGACAGCACATTGG
>JBFHGY010000718.1:0-1900 GCA_041582905.1 Crocinitomicaceae bacterium
GGTGCCCAAGAATATTGTTCGTTGTAATTGTGGTGAATCAAGTTACGCAGGATATTGATTCGATAATCATTTGTGGTACGAGTACTCGTAGCTTTGGTAACGACCAAGGCGTGCGTTCCTGAATACGATTTTCTCGAACAGGCGAAAATTTCATTCCCAATAATATTGATATCCTCGCAATCGGATACACGTAAACCTCCGCCAGGCATATTCGAAATGGTGTTATTTACGATATCAATATGATGTACTTTACTCAAATAGAGTCCGCGCGTATCAACATAGGAAGGTCTGATGATGGATAAACCGCTGAGATCGGAATAAATCTCCCCATCTACCACAGCTCCTGGTGTGCAATTACTCACACAATCTTGATCTCGGTATCGAATGTCTGATGCGCTTGGAGCCGTTGGGTCAATTACAGCATTTTCATCAATGTAGACAAATTGAAGAGCATTCGCAGTAGATAAGGGAATACTTTCGACTTGACCGTTAATGGTGAAGTTTTCAATTCGGAGATAAGAACAGTTGGTTATTCGGAAAATATTAGCGCCATCACCTTTTAGCAGCGTGTTTTGATCATACGCACGGATGGTAATGTAGTTCCCTGTATTTCCATGAAGGTTATTCAGTCGAATCGAGTTCTCGGCATGCCACAGATGTGGATCGTACTCATTGGTGTATGTGAAATTTGGATTGAAACTCGCATTAACGTAATCGCCAATGATTTCCAAGGTGTCTCCTGGAACCAATATTCCTGCTGCAAAATTCACGGTTTCAAAAGCCGTGGATGGAGATGTTCCGTTGAAGGTGTTATCACCATTTGTTTGATCTACGTAGTAGGTGGTTTGCCCAATGGCGCATGTAGCGATGAGCGATAGAAGTGTGCTAAAAAACAGTCTCATACCTCTTACCTTTTACAGGTCGTATCTTACTTCCTTCCTGGAGGAGGTCCTCTAAATATGAGTTTTCGATAAACAACGGTCACGAAAATACTATTGAAAGTTGCAAGGAGCAGTAACCCCAAAAGACTAATGGTTGTCACCGCTTGCGGGCTGTACATCGCTTCTTGGTTCGAAATGATGCTTTCGCGGATTTCATCAACGGACATCACTTCAAACTCAGAGTTTGATTCACGCATTTTTTGCAAATCCTCTGGGTTGTTCAGCATCTTCTCCAATTGCATCGCTGTTTCTGCACGTTGGTGACTGTTAAACTCAGGATCAATTTTAGAATAGTAGAAATACATAAACACACTCACAATCACGATGTATGGAACACCTGCTGAGAGTGCGTTTTTTATATCATTTAATGCGTTGCTTTCTTCCGTTTCTTTGCGCTTGTGAAAATACAGACCAAAAGAAATAGCAAGAAGCAAGAACAGGATATTTGATAAGATAGGCAAGGTCAAATCGTACCGCGCAGCCCCTGTAACAGTGGAGAAGTACACCATTTTCAATCCAATCCAAAGCGCTGCGAAAATTAGTCCAAATTTGACCGTTACTCTCATCTCTTATCGTCTTAACCGTTCATTGTTACCAAAAACTCCTCATTCGACATCGTATTACTCATACGATCCTTCAAGAATTCCATTGCTTCTACAGGGTTCATGTCTGCGATGAACTTACGAAGCAACCAAACACGCTGTAACACATCTTTATCCATCAATAGGTCTTCACGACGTGTTCCAGAAGAAGTAATATCGATTGCTGGGTAAATACGACGGTTGGAAATCTTGCGATCCAACTGCAATTCCATGTTACCCGTTCCTTTAAATTCTTCGAAGATTACTTCGTCCATTTTAGATCCTGTTTCCGTCAATGCTGTTGCCAAAATAGAAAGTGATCCTCCATTTTCAATCTTACGCGCAGCTCCGAAGAAACGTTTTGGTTTATGAAGTGCA
>JBFHGY010000719.1:0-1898 GCA_041582905.1 Crocinitomicaceae bacterium
AAGACGAACTCCCTCGACTTTTTCAGCCTTTCTATAGCAACAAAGAAAATAACGGAACAGGTCTTGGTTTAGCAGTGACTTACGGAATAGTTCAAGCACACGGTGGGAACATAGAGGTCCATTCCGTTTTGGGTGAAGGAACAACATTTACGCTTATTTTTCCAATTCAAACATGAACAAAGCGCTCTCCATATTAGTAGTTGATGATTCTCGCGATATGCTCGAATTGATTCGACGTCAATTACAAGAATTAGGTATTAATCCATTTATATCAGATACTGTACTGGACGGAATCGAAATTTTAGAAAGTTCAGAAATCGATCTGATTATAACAGATTTGAACATGCCTGAGGTGGGGGGAGAACAATTGATTCGATATGCTTCAGAACATTATCCGAATCTACCCATCCTAGTGATTACTGGATACCCGAGTATCGATTCTGCCGTAAGTGTGATGAAAATGGGAGCACTTGAATACCTCATTAAGCCATTTACTTTTGATGAACTTGAATTTGCATTGAATTCGATTCTTCCTGAAGTCGTTGAACCGTCGAAAGTAGTCGAAGAAGATATTCCCGATAATTTTCAAGGCATCATTGGTTCTTCTCCAAAAATGAAGAATTTGTATCGCTCGATCAAACGCACGCAGTCGAATAGAGCCACCATTCTAATTAGCGGAGAAAGTGGAACAGGAAAGGAACTCATTGCCCGTGCGGTGCACTACAGTGGAGATTTTTCCTCTGCGCCATTTGTTGCCGTCAATTGTGGAGCAATTCCAGACCAATTACTGGAAAGTGAATTGTTCGGACATCTCAAAGGAAGCTTTACTGGAGCTATTTCAGATAGAACAGGATTTTTTCAAGCTGCTGACGGTGGAACCTTGTTCTTAGATGAAATCAGCAATACTTCTCTAGAAGTGCAGGCAAAATTGTTGCGTGCAATTCAGGAAAAAGAAGTGACCATGTTAGGTGGTACGAAAAGTCAAAAAGTAAAGGTGCGGATCATCGCGGCAACCAACGTGAACATTCAAGAGTTGATTGCTCAGGGTAAATTCCGAGAAGATTTATTCTATCGTTTAAATGTGATTTCCATTGAAGTGCCACCTCTTCGAGAGCGAGACGGAGACATTCTTACACTTGTGAAGTTTTTCAATAAGAAATTCAGTGCGGAAAATTCAAAGCCAAAACTCAAGTTTGAACGCAATGTTCTAACGACATTGAAAAATTATGCATGGCCAGGTAATGTGCGCGAGTTGGAGAACTTTATTCAACGCATTGTCATCATGCATGATGATACCATCTCAATGGAGGAAATTCCAGATTACATGAAATCTCGTGTAGTTGAAACAGAAAACTCAGCGACTCTTACCCTCAAGGAAGTTGAGAAAAAGTACATTCTAAAAGTGCTGGCAGCCAATGATAACAACAAAACAAAAGCTGCTAAAGTATTGGGAATCGACCGTAAGACCTTACGAGAGAAATTGAAATAAAGTAGGGTAATTTATCTCTTCGAGCTTCTTTGTTTTTATTCGTGAAATACCATCTTCTTGATGGTTTTTGGTGTAGACTACATACTATGCCTGAACATCCTATGCATTGCCAGAAACAAAGAAAAGGGTGCGCTACAATCCTTCCCGTTCTGGGGTATAATTCCCCGAAATTTCTGTTCAATTTTTCTCTCTAAAAAACATTGCGATTTACTAGGTTTTAGTATTCAGCATGTTACAGAAAAGAGTGGCTGTTTGGCATCACGATTGCCTTTCCTTTTCAAAAATGTAATTAATGGAAACAAGTATTTGTGGCAACTGTATGAACAACAAACATTGCATTTATCAATTCAACGAACCAAACGAATTTAGAACTGATTGCGATTCTCATGAATCGGTGAATTCTGAAGCG
>JBFHGY010000720.1:0-1891 GCA_041582905.1 Crocinitomicaceae bacterium
GAAATTGGTTTAAGCTGACCGTAAAATGTTCGATCTAAATTCTGATCTACCACAACTGCCCCGAAGGAAATCATGGAATAATCCCCAGGAATTTGCCCGTCCGACTCAATATCTACCATTATATAACTCATGTCTAAATTTTTTCAGCGGAACCTAGTGATATGAACCGCCTTTTAAAAATAACAATACTATCACTCAGTGCGAAACACTTTTCTTGATGTTCCATCACTATACACGTATATCAATACTGTATTCGGCTTCTCCTCTGTTTCACGCCCCAAGCAATCTACAATTTTCACTAAGTGAGGTGGCTCAACCGAAAGTAATTCTTCTTCAACGCTCAAATTGTAATCACAATCCACTTCGAAGTAGTCAGGCGTTTGATTTTCAGCATAGCACAACATCTCGTTATAACAATAGGAACTGAATTCAATCGTGTTTAACAGTCCCGTGGATGCACCAATTCCCTCTATTACGTATCTGTCCGAATCTTTGTTAAATCGTTTACGATAGCTTCCAAAAACAAGCACTGAATCGATCGAAGTAATGACATTTGGAAAGTTCGCGCCAATCACACCAGACGGCGAAGGAAGCGTATCTCCAAGCCCTAAATTAAAATCATACGCGAGGTATTCATCTGCGATTGTTCCCCATTCTGGAATGAAGAATACCTGTTTTCCGCTCTCCCTCATGGCTCCGTAGTAATGTTCCCATAAGGATTCGGAAACGGTACAGGAAGTAGTTGGTGCGGGTCCCGTTGTGTACTTTACTTTGGCGTGCAATTTAGCGTACACCAAGCCTCCAATGAGCGTGTCTCCATCCACAGTATAGCGATGACGATACGTATTATGACAGTTCAAATCCGTACAGGAGCTCACGTCAAACCATGTATCGGAAGAATCTGCGGAGGAAATCATGGGGACGTAGGTTTGTGCACTCGCCATTGACGAAAACATCAGAGCAAAAAGGAAAGAGAAGAAATAGTTGGTTTTCATAGAATGATAGGTTTTTAGCTATGACGCCTACGACTCACCAAAGGTTAGATCAATGTGTGATTTCTTTCTTCTTCCAGTAAAACAAAACCTTTTCAATCATGAATATTGAACTTTACTCCTAGATCATATCGAGGAAACTGCGGTAACTCCTTGTTGATGAAATCAAACGGGCGATACGATGCAAAAAGCTGGAAGTTGGTAAATCCGAGATTCGCGTAGAAACGGACATCCGAAAAGCGATGAATAAAACTATTTACGAGTTTGTCGTGCACATCGAAGCGCGTTACGCGTTTGAAGTAGACGGGTAAATTGTATTGCGCTCCCAAATCCAGAAAAACGTTGTGTCCATCAAGTTCAGACTTTTGCTGATTCAAGGTTGAGAAGCGCAGTTTCATATCGAATTTTCCGTAGATGTAGTTGTAGTAATTTGATTTCACCTCTCCTGGGTACATCGCTTCGGTATCTTCATCGATTTGCAATTGCGCCAGGTTCCAACCATATCCACCTCCCACCAAAAATCCTACATGCTTCGAAAAAGATTGCCATGTGTAGAATGATCCTCCAAACCCTAGGTTAAACTTAGGGTTGTTCCCATCAGGATTCCATCTGAAATCGAAATAAGAATACTCAAACTCGTATTCCATTCGCGACTCCACAATTTCATCACGTGTTTCTTCATCTATTTGCGAATAGGTTGGGTAATGATTCATGTCAAAATAGACATGCGTGAACCTATTTTCCTTTACTTCGACCATCATCTTCGTTGATTCTATTAAGTCTGTTTTCGGTATTCCACAATTTTCCACACTCACAAAGTAGCTTCCCACTTCCAAGGAATCAATTTGAATTTCATTAAAATCGAACTCGTCGGCATCTGTTATTTTCTTGAAATACAC
>JBFHGY010000721.1:0-1886 GCA_041582905.1 Crocinitomicaceae bacterium
GGTTGACGTCCCCAGTTGTATTGTTTCCGAATGGCAACCGCTTCTTTTGGATCGATTTCCACCATCCAGTTGAAGTTCTCGTATTTCTTGATTGTTTCTCCATCTGCCATAGCGATTCCAGAACCTGAAATAGTTACGTCAATTGTATCAAGCACTCCTGCTCCATTTTCGAAGATGGAAGCGTTGTTTGTTCTAAACCACTCTTCAGCAGTCCAAATTCTACCGTCGGCTTCCGAAACAATTCCTCCACAGTTCATTCCTGTTTCTCCAACAGTATTTACGAAATCAACGTTGAAGAATTTTCCTGTTCTACCGTCAGATAAAGTTTGCTCAACGATGATCAATGAATCTGTGTTCGGATCTCTTTTCACTTTGAAAACCGTCATACCTCCACCGTCTCCGATGTTCGCATCACTTGAAATCATTTCGTGGTTAATGGATAACCATCCCAAGTCTTCCGTTCCTGGAGTGTTGTCTGGTGTGAAACCAATGAAATCGTGCCATTGCTTTGCTAAAACGGCTCCAGCTGGATTTCCATAAGTTGCTGTTGTTTGCACTGTATCGTGACCTCCGATGAACAAAACTTGACTTTGAATCGGTGAAGGCGGTACAACCACCACATCTGGCACTAATTCAAAATCAATTTCTGGATCGAAACCGATTTGTGCATTCACACTACCCGCTATTGAAAGCGAAAATGCTGCTGCTAAATAATAGATTTTCTTCATGTTGTGTTTTGTTTCTTGCAAATTTCTGAAGACAAAATCCAAAGGAGATAAAGAATAAAATGTGCTTATATTAAATCCATGTTAGGAGTTTTAAAGATTTGTAAACGGCATTTTTCTGACATGTGAACAAGCATCAATTGGACCCGATTCTTTCATTATCTTTGAGCTCAAAATCGTCCAACTTTGGATTTAAACACGCTTCAGCATGACAATTAGTGGTTTTACGATGGTGCGCAATGCCGACACATACTATTTCCCAATCGAAGAATCGATTCGTTCTATCTTACCGATTGTCGATGAGTTTATTGTAGCACTTGGAGATAACTCGGAAGGAGATCGAACGCGTGAAAAAATTGAATCCATTGGTTCTGATAAAATCAAAATCTTTGATCGTGTTTGGTCGGAACAGGAATTTGTGGATGGAAAGATCTTTGCCAATGAAACGACATTTGCATTAGAACAATGTTCTGGCGATTGGTGTTTTTATTTACAGGCGGATGAAGTGGTTCATGAGCAAGATTTAGATAACATTGTCGCAATGTGCGCAAAGCATAACGACAATCCGAACGTTCAAGGTTTACTATTCGATTATTACCACTTCTTTGGCGATTACGATCACTACCTTCCCTTTCACGGATGGTACAAGAATGAAATTCGCGTTGTGAAGAACAACTGTGGCGTGTATTCTTACAAAGACGCACAATCGTTTCGACGTAATGACAATGATAAACTGAACGTTGTAAAGGCGAACGCACATATCTATCACTATGGTTGGGTACGTCCTCCTGAGTTGATGCAATCGAAAAAGAAAGAACAAGATTCGATGCACCATGGACGAGAAACCATCATTGGTGAATACAAACTCAAACCGAATGAATTCGATTACGGTCCGCTCGGGAAAATTCCAACCTTTAAAGGAACGCATCCAGCAGTTATGAATGAATTGATGGATCGCATCGAGTGGAAACACAAACTGAATCAAACGAAGGATGGAAAGTTGAATCGCCCACCGATGAAGCATGAACAGCCTAAGTATCGCTTTTTAAGTTCGATTGAGCGCATGATTGGAAGAGACTTCTTTCCGTATACGCATTGGCATTTGGTGAAATAATTGGATCTAATCCTGATCCGTAAATTCCAGATTTCGCAGTTTGGGGA
>JBFHGY010000722.1:0-1864 GCA_041582905.1 Crocinitomicaceae bacterium
AAAGTAAGATGTCACAGCCAGCCTCAAACGCTTTGACAACCACCTCGGTCTTTCCATAGCGATCTGCTACGGCTTTCATATTCAAAGCATCACTGATCACCAAACCTTTAAATCCAAGCTGACCTTGCAAATAATCTTTAATAACAATTGGACTCAAGCTGCTTGGAGTACCCGTTGAATCAATGGCAGGAACACTCAAATGCGCAATCATCACACTTGCTGTACCTGCACGAATACCCGCACGAAATGGAGGGAAATCAATCGCGTCAATTTGCGTGAATGAATTTTCTACGACAGGTAAATCGTAGTGCGAATCGGTTCCAGTATCTCCATGACCAGGAAAATGTTTGATGCTCGTTAAAACGCCTTGACTTTCCATCCCTTCCACTGACGATTTCACGTGAGCAGCGACATCCAACGGGTTTTCTCCGAAAGAACGAAAACCAATCACTGGATTATTTGGATTACTATTCACATCTGCCACTGGAGCGAAGTTCATGTGAATTCCAATATCTCGACATTCTTGTGCGATCATCTTAGAAATCGTACGCGTCAATTCGGGGTCGTTCGCCGCTCCCAAGGTATAATTATACGGGAAACGATCCTCTCCAAACAGACGCATTTGCACTCCCCATTCAGCATCCATCCCAATTAACAAAGGAACTTCCGCTTTTGACTGAAAACGATTCAAAATGGTCTTCATGTTGATGCGTTGCCCTTGAAAAAAGATCATTCCTCCAACGTGTTGCTCCGTAACGAGAGAGTCCAAATGCTGGTAATGCTCTTCACCACGATTCGAATACGCGGCTACCATGAAAAATTGACCGATTTTCTGCTCCAATGTCATTTTCTCCAATTGGGAATCCACCCATGAATTTTGACTGGGAACCTTCACTTCTACTTCTTCCGTTTGGAATATTAAAGAAAGAGAGATAAGTCCACCAAAAATAAGTCCCAAAAGGGCGAAATATCGGAAAGAGAGTATTTTGTTCATACATTCAAAAATACAGCTTGTTCGAGTCCTAATCATGTGGATCATTTTTACTTATCCACAAGTACAGATCAAAAACTTTTCCAAAATAAACCTGTCGCATTGTCACCTTACAGGTTTAAGGTATGTTTTTTGATGGGATATTAGTCGTCCAACGAGGGATTAATTGTTAAATTTGATCTACAATTATGAAGTTTCGATTTTTAAATAATACGCTACAGAATAAGCGTTTTCATTACAATACAAGATACTATGACGAGCGTAAAGAAGCGCTTGATCAAAAGAGGGAGTATTACGATAAAGCAAGAAATGGTGAATTGTCTGATGACGAGCGTCGTTCGATGTTTCGTTCTAATTTGAATAGCGAATTATCACGTGGAGAATATCGACAAAGTCAGAATCGTTCGGCTAATATTCGTGTTCTCGTACTTATTGGAGCACTTCTAGCACTAGGATACTTCATTTTCAACGGTGTAGGCAAAGTAGATACCGTTGTCAACAATCTTTGGTAGATCATCTATGAGTTTGATACAATTATTACCGGATCACATCGCCAACCAGATTGCAGCAGGTGAAGTTATTCAACGCCCAGCCTCTGTGGTAAAGGAGTTAATGGAAAACGCGATTGATGCCGGAGCAACAAAAGTAGACGTCAACATAAAAGAATCGGGTAAATCGCTTATTCAGGTGGTTGATAATGGCTCAGGGATGAGTGCAGACGATGCCTTGCTATGTTTCGAGCGCCATGCAACGAGTAAAGTTCGTAAAGCCGATGATTTATTTTCGCTTGTCACAAAAGGATTCCGAGGCGAAGCACTTGCATCCATTGCCGCCATTGCTCACGTCGAAATGCGTACGAAACTGTCGGATGAT
>JBFHGY010000723.1:0-1858 GCA_041582905.1 Crocinitomicaceae bacterium
GCGTTGTTGAGTTGTTCTACTTTGAAAAAAGAGTAACCCAGCTTGAAGAAGAACTCTTCGCGGTCTTCATCTTCAATGTCATTTGCACTCAATTTGTTAAACCAAACGAGCGCATCTTCGTACTTTTTCTTGTAGAAATGGAACTTCGCTAAACGAAAATAGATGTTCTTTTTGTAGATGCTTTCCGGATAATTCTTGTTGAAGGCTTCCAGCAAAGTGATCGCATCGTTGTTGTACAATTCCAACGCAGAAATTGCTTCATAATAGGATGCTTTTACGTAAAAAGGGTCGTTTTTGGCTTCAAAACCGTCCAAAAAAGTTCGAAAAGTTCTACGCGCAGCACCATATTGTTCTTTTTCAAACAACTCTTCACCACGGTAATATTCTGCATATTCACCACTGTATTTATCGGAAGTTTGCCCGTATACCGTGGTACACAGAGCCAAAACCACGAACAGAAAGTATCTACTCATACTAATTGTTTTAAGTTATCAACTTTAATGTAAAATTAGACCTCTTTATTTGGGGAAAGAGACGAGCGATACTAAAGTTTTAAACGCAAATCTGTTAAGATTATTTCAGAGGGAAACATAAATGATGCCAAGGAATTGCTCACCTTTACACAAGTTGACTTTTATGAGCAATATAATCGAAATACGCGAAGGGAAAATTTTGCAGAAGGGAAATCCTGTTCTGAGAGATGTGAATGTGGAGATTCGTTCGGATGAATTTGTATACTTGATTGGGAAAACGGGAAGTGGAAAAAGTAGCTTGCTCAAGACCCTGTACGGCGAATTGCGATTATCGGAAGGAACTGGCTCTGTCGCTGGTTTTGATTTAGTGAGCCTGAAGCGAAAGCAAATTCCAGAATTACGAAGAAGCTTAGGAATTGTATTTCAAGATTTCCAATTGCTGACAGATCGATCTGTTCTGAAAAACTTGCTGTTCGTAATGGGAGCATCAGGATGGAAAGACAAAAAATTGATGAACGCCAGAGCTGAAGAAGTGCTCACCATGGTTGGACTCAAAGGAAAAGGAAATGCGATGCCATTTGCCTTATCTGGAGGAGAACAACAACGTGTGTCCATTGCACGTGCCCTCATCAACAAACCAAAACTGATCCTTGCCGACGAGCCAACAGGAAACCTTGACCCAGAAACTTCTGGAGAAGTAATGCAATTGCTCATCGCAGTGGCGAAGGAACAAGGCGCAACGATTTTAATGGCCACGCACGACATGTCCATGGTAGAAAAGTTCCCCGGTCGAATTCTTAGAGTAGAGAACGAAACGGTGCGCGAAATCAATACGATGCATCAGTTCGATCCATTTTCGGAATTCAAGGCAGAGTAGAGGTGATTATCCGATGCGCTTCGCTTTTGGATCCATGGATTTTTAGAGGACTACACCCTAGGATTATTTCAGATATTCAGTTCATCTTAACAATCCAACACCGCCGAAGGCAGCCGCGTAGCGAATCCAACAACTACTCCTTCACAAACTGAGCTGAAGCCGCCCCTTGACGAATCAAGTAAATACCTGGATTTAAATCACGCACGTCAATTTTGTTCGATCCATCCAATGACCAATTAGACAACTGCTTTCCCGAAAGATCAAAAATGAAAATGGGCTCATCATTTGTATGATCGGTAGACAGATAGAGAAAATCATTCGTTGGGTTAGGAGCCAAAATGAGTGATTGATCCTTGGAAATCTTCTCAGTAACAGCCAAGCGTAAATCGCTATCGATAAAGTTGGGAATACTTACTTGAGGATTTCCCGTAAGTGTGACATAATCCGAAACGAAATTGCAGCTCGTGCCGGGAAGATCAGGGTTGGTGATAGCAGCGAGTTTTTGATA
>JBFHGY010000724.1:0-1852 GCA_041582905.1 Crocinitomicaceae bacterium
GATATGACAACTTTTGTGAGACTATTTCTCAAAGCACAATTGGTTTCCTCGGTTACACATTGGTCTAATGTCTTTTTGTATTTTGTCGGTCGAATAGATAACAATAAGCGATATACCTTCAACCGTTAATGCCACGAATAGAGCTCAATACTGAAATAAACGCCCCAATTGATGTCGTTTTCGATCTTTCGAGGAGTATTGATTTGCATTTGAAAACAACGGAACGAACGAAGGAGCGTGCCATTTCTGGCAGAACAAGTGGATTGATTGGACTAAATGAAACGGTTACCTGGAGAGCAAAACACTTGGGGTTCACCCAAAATCTTACTACCCAAATAACTGTGATGCAACGCCCTGATATCTTCGTGGACGAAATGACGAAAGGAATTTTCAAGTCCATGTGTCACCAACACCTCTTTCTCGAAGAAAACAACTCCACGCTCATGATCGACATTTTTGAGTTCGAATCACCGATGGGATTCTTGGGCAAACTGGCAAACCGCCTTTTTTTAAAGCGATATCTAGAACGGTTCATTGTCGAACGAAATACGCACATAAAAGAGATAGCTGAAAACGGGGCGTGGAAGGAGTTTGTATGATCTATTTCGCAATATGGCGAAATTGCAATATGTACACATTGCGAATACCTCCAAGGTAGTAAACCTCACTAAATTACCGTTCAACACATTTCGAATCAAGGCATTGGAAAAAAGCCGATCTTTCCACTATGAAATCAATTGTACTTTTTGCCCTACTCATCTCATCAAGTTCCTGGAGTCAAAATGATTCTCTATTCCAAAAAGAAATTAGCGGAGTAATCCACCAGCTTTTTGAAGGTATGCGAGAAGGAGACAGCTCCATGGTTCGTTCCGTGTTTCATCCAGATGCACGCGCTTATACTTCGTATAAAAAAGGAGATGAATTTATTTTGCATGAAGGATCTATTGATCAATTCGTTACAGCCGTTGGTACTCCACACGACGAAGTGTGGAACGAACGCATTTCAAACCTCGTTATTCAGGTAGATGATGGCCTTGCACAAGTGTGGATGGACTACTCTTTTTACTTGGGAGAAAGCTTTAGTCATAAGGGCATCAATGCGATGCAACTGGCCTACATCGGTGGTCGTTGGCAAATTATTCAGATCGCAGATACCCGAAAGAGAGAGTGAAGACAAACTCAATATCACTCATTCTATCATCAAATTGATTGTCTAAAGATGACCCAACTCAATTCTTTTTCCTTTCAGCGCTTACGAAGAAGGTAGTTTTTTTATCTTTGGTACTAAACGAACGAATTCTATGGGTAATCCTTATTTGCTGATAATGTCCATTGCGGGCATTATTATTTTAAGCTTCTTTTTTAACATCCTTGCCAAAAAAACCAACATCCCTTCTGTTTTGATGTTGATCGGTCTAGGTATGGGATTAAAAGCCATTTTGGATGCCTACGGACTCAGTGACGACCTGAAGTTCGACTCGCTTCTGGAAATATTAGGAAACGTCGGGTTGGTTATGATCGTACTGGAAGCCGCGCTGGACCTGAAACTCGAGAAGCAAAAAACGGGACTCATCCTACGATCTCTGGTCGTGGCACTCGTCGGAATTGGTGGGTCAATGTTCGCACTCGCAGGCTTCTTCATGTATATTTTTCCCTCCACGGACTTGTATACCGCTGTTGTCTACGCGATTCCTTTGAGTATCATGAGTAGTGCCATTATCATCCCAAGTGTTGGACGATTAACGGGTTCCAAAAAGGAATTCATGATCTACGAAAGCACCTTCTCAGACATCCTTGGAATTATGATTTTCTACTTCATGATTGGTGCCGATGGCGGTGCTGGAGGTGGATC
>JBFHGY010000725.1:0-1841 GCA_041582905.1 Crocinitomicaceae bacterium
AGAGATGATCGTCCTTCCATTGCTGCGGTATCTATTTCCGATCCGAGTCACATTACCTGTGTTGGAAACGACTACGGTTTCGACTATGTATTTTCAAGATATGTTGAAGGTGTAGGGAACGAGAATGATGTTTTGCTCGGTATTTCGACAAGCGGAAACTCAAAAAACGTGGTGAATGCCATTCACGCTGCGAAAAAGAAAGGAATGAAAGTGGTTGGTTTAACTGGTAAAACGGGAGGAGAAATGGCATCGCTGTGTGATGTTGAAATTCGTGCCCCAAAGTCTGACTACGCCGATCGCGCACAAGAAATACATATTAAGGTCATTCACTCCTTAATTCATTACATCGAAAATAATTTTGAATAATCATTTTTGGGCATGAGAAAATCGTATCTTTGCCCCGAATTTTAAGAAGAATAATGGGAACAATTGCACAATTATTTGAGTCAGGTGAACGTAGCGCCGACAAAGGATACTTTAACAACTTGGTAATGTTAGCGCGTGTTGACGGAAAAATCGACACATCGGAAGTAAACTTACTTTCTCGTATTGCAACACGTCTTGGCCTCACTTCAGAGCAAGTGAAAGAAATTATTGCGCATTCAGATCAGTACCCAATGGTTCCACCAGTTTCTCGTGAAGAGCGCTACGAGCGTTTCATTCAGTTCGTGAAAATGGTAACGGTAGACGGAAAAGTAGATCCAGCTGAAGAAAAATTGGTTGCGAAGTATGGAATTGCACTTGGATTCACAGAAGAGCGCATCAACGAAAAGTATCCTGTTATTTTGGAAAAACTGATTGCTGGTGTTGACCGTGATCAAATTTTGGAAGACGTTCTTTAAGAAGAATTGATAGAATATTGAAGCACCCTCTCGATAGTTATCGGGAGGGTGTTTTTTTTGAGATCTACATGCTGATCACACAAAGACCAACCTACACTATAAATTTCCCAGTAAATGTTAAAAACAATTGAGCATCGCTTGGTTTTTCTCCGTACGTCATCTAAAGATGCATGAAGAAAAAACACATAACATCAATAGGCTCATTTGCACTAGGATTTTTATTCTTGACCTCTTGCGGAAATGCCAAAGAACAACCAACTGCTGAATACGAGTCGACGACATCACGACAGCAGCCGTCAGTGATAGAACTCCTTACTGAAATGGATGAAGATAAAGATGGACAACTTTCACGAAGTGAAGTGAAAGGTCCTTTGGAACAAGATTTTGACCGAATTGATTTGGATAAAAATGGATTTCTGTCCATAGAGGAATTAAAAAATGCACCGAAACCAGAAGGAGAGCGACCAGAACGTCCACCACAAGGAGGAAGACCAGGAGGTGGACCTCCGAGAAACTAGCAAAACGTGCCATCATTTTCATAAGTGACTGGCATAGAATTAACGGAGTTAGCAGTTGTCCGTACTGAACTTTTCCAAACTCTTTTTAACGAAAAATTGGGATTGTGAATAACTCCGTTAATTCATTATTAAATTTCTTGTTTCGGAACGATCAATAATCACTAAATTTGCTGCTTAATGAATTATGAATGATTCAGGAAGAGTTACAAAGCACCGTTAAGGATATTTTCTCAGCTTACCTTGAGAAAAATGGTCACCGCAAAACACCGGAACGTTTCGCCATACTCGCGGAAATCTATAATTATTCTGGGCATTTCGATATCGAATCTCTATACGTAGAGATGAAGAATCAGAATTACCGTGTATCAAGAGCTACCTTGTACAACACCATCGAATTATTGTTGGCGTGTAATTTGGTTCGAAAACACCAATTCGGAAAGAACATCGCTCAGTTTGAGAAAGCGCACGGTTCAAAGCAGCA
>JBFHGY010000726.1:0-1831 GCA_041582905.1 Crocinitomicaceae bacterium
AAATTGTGCAACGTGTTCCACAACATCAAATTGCTTCCTTTTTAGGAATCACCCCCGAATCTCTGAGTAGAATCCGGAAACAATTGGTCAGTTCTTAACAAATGTCAATGCAGAACGAAAAGAGGGCAGATAGTTTTGCAGTGAACAAAAAACACATTAAAAATGAATCATAAACGAAAAAGCCAATTATCCCTCGGATTGTTTTCACTTATTTCACTTGCTTTATTTCAAAGCTGCTCACTGCAACCATTATCATGGACTCCTCCTGAAAAACCAGAACTAACAGGAGTGTTGGCTGAAAACAACTTGTTAGCGTCAACAGAATGGATCGATTTGGAAGGTTGGTATGGTCCCGAAGACATTGCCGTTGATTCGGAAGGATCTATCTATTGCGGAGTGCACGTATCGAAAAATGACTTTTCAGATGGGAGCATCATCAAAATTGATACTAACGGCGTCCTAACAAGGTTTTGCAACACCAATTCGTGGGTGGCAGGATTGCACTTTGATCGAGAAGGAAATCTCGTTGCTTGTGACCAATCACGCGGACTTATTCGCATTAATCCAGCGGGAGAAATAACCACCTTAGCCCGTCAGGATGAAAACGGAAATCCCTTTTTGATTCCCAACGATGTAGACATTGCAAGTGACGGAAAAATCTACTTTTCGAACACCTCATCACGTACGTCCTTTGGAAGAAAAGCTGTACGAAAAATCATTATGGAAGCTCGACCTGATGGTGGTTTGCATTGCTACGACCCAACAACGGAGAAAGTCACTACACTCATAGATAGCTCTTTCTTTGGAAATGGAGTGGCCGTATCACAAAACGACGAATTCGTATTAATGGTAGATTTGACAAAATACCGAATCGTTCGCCATTGGTTGAAGGGTGATAAAGAAGGTGAAACAGATATTTTTATCGACAATCTTCCGGGACTGCCTAACGGAATAGCCCGACGGGATGATGGGAGTTTTTGGTTAGGATTTACCACTCGGCGCGACGATATGTTGGATAAAATTCAACCCAAAATTGGTCTAAAAAAGTTCGTATATGCCTTGCCCATTTGGCTTCAACCCAAACAAGAATCCTACGGGATGATCATGCATTTAAGTTCTGAAGGAGAAATATTAAAATCCTATTACGATACAACGGGAAAGAAAGTATCCGAAGCCAGCTCAATCGAAGAACACAATGGCTATCTCTATTTAGGAGGAGATTTAACCGACCACATTGGTAGGTATAAACTCTAATCGCCCCGTAAGGCTTAAGGAATATTTGATTGAATAGAATCGTTTACCCAAACATTTTATCTTCTTTCACATATTCCTTTTTGATTCCCTTCAGCAGGTCTTCGAGTTGAATCGCATCCACTTCCTTTTTCAACTTTTGTAAGCAAGCGTATTGAACGATGTTCACAATATTTGCTCCCGTCACCTCATACATACTTGCGAGCTTGTCGAGTGAAACATCTTCCGCGAGTGGAATTCCTTTGGGTAGACTCTTTTCCCACAACTGTTTGCGCTCGCTTTGGTTGGGCAACTTGTATTCAATGATGGAGTGAAATCTCCGCGAGAATGCTGTATCGATGTTACTCTTAAAGTTGGACGCCAAAATGACTAATCCAGGATGCGCTTCTATGCGTTGCAAGAGGTACGAAACTTCTTGATTGGCGTATTTATCGTGCGCATCACGTACGCTTGTTCTTTTTCCAAAAATGGCGTCTGCTTCATCAAAAAAGAGAATCCAATCTTTGTTTTCGGCTTTATCAAAGAGTTTCCCGAGGTTTTTCTCTGTTTCTCCAATGTACTTTGAGACCACCATGGATAG
>JBFHGY010000727.1:0-1823 GCA_041582905.1 Crocinitomicaceae bacterium
ATGCTTTCACGACCGAGAATTAGGAAGAGAAAGCAGGCGACAGTAATCCACAGCTTTCCTCGGTTGAAGTAGAGTAAAAAGACGGGAACAAAACTCGACAGAATGATCATTAAGTTGGCGTCGGCGCTAAACGCACTGAATCTTCCGTACAGAGTGAAGTAGAGGATGAGCGTCAGAAATCCAAGCGGCTGCGATTGGGTTTTTTCTACGATCAGTTTCCACGAAGCCCAACCACCCCAAATCACAAAGAGCGATTGAAGAATAAGTAAGGTGTAGCTTCCAAAAATCCACTTCAACAACCAATAAAAGGGAGCTAAAAAGAAGAGAGTAAAGGAAAGATGGTCTTGCAGAAAAGAAATTTCTCCCTGAAAATAAACGGGATTCGGACTTACTCGAAAGTGAGCGTAATCGTGAAATGCGAAATTGTACGCGCTGTAATCAAATGAAAACGTTCGAAAGAAATAGTGATTCGTAACAGGAATGAGAATCATGAGCACCCCAAACAGGACAAGCGTTGTTATGGAAAGCTTCTTCCAGTTGAAAAATGAAATCAAATTGAATTGATGAAACTTCATTTTCACAACTTATAGATCGAAACGTGCTCAGTACTACCCACTTTATTCATGAGGTATGGTTGCAGATAATCTTCGTTCAATAATTCAAGGTTGTTAATCACTAGGTACTTTGCTCCCCATTCTTTCGCTTTTTCAATGCGTTCAGCTCCTTTAAATTGATGGGCACCATAATCGTTATACCCATTCCGATTCATCAAGTACAAGCTAATGTTAATACTTCCATCTGGAATTGAAACCACTTTATCGTCGAGTTTCACACCCGCTTTTTTAAACACTGGTTCGATGGTCTCCAATTCCTTAAATGTATTGTTGTAGTCCCAATGATACCATTCCCAAAACGCCACTTCTTCTTTGTCAAGAATAAACGAGTTTTTCGCCCATTGTTTTCCAATATCGTACTTTACAACTGTTTGAACAGCCGCAGAATAGATCAAGAACACAAGTGCAATACTGGCAGTAATCTTAAGGGTTTTTGACTGGAAGATTGTCGTGTGGTGCTGTTTGAGGTAATCCAAAAAGAGTAGGGAAATCATCGGGATGAAAATCAACAAGTTGGTCAGGTAATATTCGTGAACGTTGAATACCTGGAAAAACAATAAAATATATCCGACGATCCCCAACGTAATCAATACGCTTAGCGCCAAGAAGTACCGGTTCGCCTTTTTGTAATTGATGAGCATCCCAACGAAAATGATTCCCAGCAACGACAATGCAGGAACATTGAAATATGCCGGTTTCAAATCACTGTTCAACAATTTCCAATTGGAGTAAATATCGCCCCAATCCAAATCCCAAATGGGAAGCAAGCCTTGCAAAAACACCTTTGACATGTTGTTGGCATTGTAATGTCCAGCGTAGCTATACCAAATAAAAATCAAGATGAGCACCCCCGCGTACGGCAACAATTCTTTCCATCGCTGCTTGAGAGATCGCTCTTTGATCATCATTTCATACAAGAAAATGGCACCTAGTCCAAAGAAGAGCAGGAGCGCTGTGATCTTCAATAACCCTGCAAAAAGGAACAAAATACATGCGTATACTAAGTGCTTATACGATTTTTCAGTTCGGTGTCGGTAAAAGTGATACGCAGCAATCAATGCCAAAGCGAAGGCATTACTGTTCATCATAAAATTGTTCGAGTAGTACGCCAAAATGGGAGAACTAAACAGTAAAAGCGGAACAAAAATCGACCAAAAGTTATCTTTTAGAAAGAGCTGAACGAGCTTTTTCAGATAGAATAATCCAATG
>JBFHGY010000728.1:0-1808 GCA_041582905.1 Crocinitomicaceae bacterium
ATCTCGGACAATCACTACTCTACCGTAATTCGAATGCTTCGAAAGTGGTTGATAGGTCTGATTCGCATAGATTTCCTCAGGCGTCATCGTTGGGATTTCCTTTGGAAGTTGCGCTTGAAGTGAGACTACGTGAGAAGTGTTCAACATCAAAAAAAGATTTTCTCCGAAATACACTTCGTCTTTCACCACTGCAAATAATGTTTCAAGCTGTTTCGGATTCATTCGATCCGATGGCCCTAGTTCCAAGGTAAATTTATCGATGGATTGGTAATAGTTAATGTTCGCCAAAAGAAATCGGCGGGAATTGTCCGAAGAATAATTTTCGTCATTGAAGTCGCTCAATGATCCGTAGTATCCCAATTCCTCTCTACAAAACTCGTGATGATATTCGTATTCCGTGGCGGAAACAAAATACAATTGATTGGTTTTCGTATCCAACACAACTTTCACCGCGGATACCTGACCGTATTTTTGGTAGAGCGGTTGAGAACTTCGTGACTTAAAATCAGAAAAGGTTTGAATTTGTACATCTCTGCTAGAAACAGGAACTTGGGAGCAGGCTATCAAGCTCCAGATTAAGACAATTCCTATGCAGATTGATTTCATCATGCTATGCTGTACAGTTTTGGAGGAAAAAGGATCAATAAAGTGACTTTCGTTTTTACGTATAACCTATACATATCTGTGAATAACGAGGTCACTTCTCTTTGTTGTTTGCATCTACAATAGAATACATCATGGAAGCGATTTCTTTAACCGGTTTCATTTTTGACTTGTGAAACATGGTACTTAGCACCCTCACTTTTTCCTTACTCTTGAATATTTTTTTATGTTCTCTTGTTATTTGATCAGAAAACTTCTTGCACAAAATAGAAAAGGCATACAACCGCAAAATACCCGTTTCCGTTCTCACTAGATTATCCAACTGATCATATTCTAACATGGCAAGATGGTTGACATGATCCATGTAGGTGAGCTCCTCTTGATTAGGTTCTCCTGTGATCGAAAAGATGAAATACTTGTGATTCCGAACTGAATCGATGTACGCCAAATGATTCGCATTTGTATCAAACTCTAAATATGGAATGTCCTCTTCCCCACTATCCTCCAAGGCTTCTAATACTGCATCGGAATTACAGTAATCAATAAGTTCACTTTCGCCCCAATAATCCTCTTCAATAGCAGAATAAAAATCTCGACATGCCTCCACCGTATCACCCAGTGCTAAATTCACATATCCTCTCAAATAGTAAGCTTCTCCATACAAAGGAAATAACTCAATTGCCTGATTCAAGTCTTGTATGCTTCCCTTCAAATCGTAAAATCCAAAACGACGCTTAGCCTTTTTAAAAAATAAAGTTGGATCCTCAGGTGTCACTGCTATTTCTTCATCAATATCTTCGTATTCAGGAACTGGCTTGAAGAATTTAATACTTTCAAAAAAGGATTTTACAACATTCGTATCAATAACTTCAGTATTAGATCGAAAGCTAAAAGATGCTATGTAACCGATTCCATGCTGATAATTCGACAATGTAAAAATCTGGTAAGAAGCCCCATTGATGGTCGCTTGCGTTAAAAGGTGTCTTTTGCTTTCATTAATCACTATCAAATCATCGAATTTTTCGCTTAATCGTTGTTTCTCGGATTGAAGCACACCTTCTCTGGAATTCACGAAACCATCCGCTCTACCGATAATACTCAGGCTATTATCCCATTCCGAAGTTTGCTCCGAATCCATTGGTAAAAAAAAGATATATCCACATTGATTTCTATTTCTGTCGAAGGCGGTCTGACCATATAGTCCC
>JBFHGY010000729.1:0-1798 GCA_041582905.1 Crocinitomicaceae bacterium
ACTATCCTGTGCTGAAAAAATAATCTCGTTCAAGTTAGGAACTTGTGCCTTAGAGGTTTCTACACGCTCAACTTTCTGAATGTTTGAATGGGTTTGTGACAGCAAGTTATTGATTCTGTCGAATTCCGTTTCGTCTGCCACCACGGCAAATGATCTTTTTCCTGATTTGAACAGGCGATATTGCTTACCGATAGCGAAGTGTAAAAACAGACGAGAAATGAAGAAATAAATCAAGACCCAAAGTGCTCCTGCGAAAATGAATAGTCGAGAAAACTGATAGTCTTTCGGTAAAATGGCGTAAGCTACCAAGATGACCAGTGTCGCAATGAGGACGCTTTTGACGTATTTGAACAATTTCACAGGGAAATCATATCCTCCGTTGAAAAAGGAGGTCGCAATCCAAACAAAGGCATAAATGGGAATGGAGTAGCGGATGAGTTCTTCCGGAAATTCAATATGAGACATTTTCCAATAGTTCGTCAAAGCGAAAAGTCCAACGGTGACGTACGCAAAGTCGAACAATGGAAAGAAAAGGCGTTTAGCAATGCGACTTACCACAGCCATGAAGGCACGTAAGTATATTGCGGTGTTGATCAAAAAAGAGAAAAGTCCAGCTTGCTTTCCTGCGAAGTGCTTTCGGGCAAAAATGACCATCGCTTTGTAGAAAACAAAGACATAGTTGACAGAGCTTTTCTTGGTGCTTTCTCCTTTATAGTGAATGATACTCGTTTCGGGGAAGTAGTAATTGTCGAAGCCTCCTTTTTGAATGCGATAGGAAAGGTCGATGTCTTCCCCGTACATGAAATAGTCTTCGTCGAGTAGTCCTACTTTTTCCAATGCCTTGGCACGCATGAGCATAAATGCACCGCTTAGCACGTCAATTTTGGAGGTTTCGTCTTCTGAAATATGCCCGAGGTGATACTGTCCAAATCGTTTTGATTTCGGAAAGAGTTTTGATAAACCAAAGATTTTGTAGAACGCAACCATTGGCTTTGGTAGTCCTCGCTTAGATTCAGGAAGGAAGTTTCCTTTTCCGTCGATCATGTGAACACCGAGTCCTCCTGCGTTCGGATGCTCATCCATGAACTGAATCACTTTCGAAAAAGTATCTTCCGCTACTACAGTATCAGGGTTCAAGAGGAGGACGTATTCACCTTTAGCAATGCGCATCGCTTGATTATTGGCTTTGGAAAAACCAACATTGTCCTCATTGGCAATAAGCGTGTACTCGGGATATTTCTTTGAGAGCATCTCTAATGAGCCGTCGACTGATTTATTGTCAACAATTAAGACTTCCAGAGATACATTTTTACTTGCACGACGAACTGAATCGAGACATTGATCCAAAAAGTGCTCAACATTGTAGTTGACAATGATGACACTGAGTTTAAACGGATATGTTCTGTCTTGACTCAATCGATATTATTTTACAGCGATACACGAAATTTCAACTGCTACATCCTTTGGTAATCGAGAAACTTGAACGGTTTCTCGCGCTGGAGGTGCTGTTTGAAAGTAAGTAGCATAAACGTCATTTACACGATTAAAATTATTGAGATCATCGAGAAAGATACTGCACTTAACAATGTTGTCAACCTTCATTCCAGCTTCATTGACCAAAGCCAAAATGTTCTGCATAACTTGATGCGTAGAGGCCTCTATGGACTCGTCGACCATCTCACCACTTTGTGGGTTAATTGGAATTTGCCCAGAAACATAGAGCGTATCATTCACCATAACAGCTTGACTGTATGGACCAATTGGAGCAGGAGCGCCAGGAATTTGTATAACCTTTTTC
>JBFHGY010000730.1:0-1779 GCA_041582905.1 Crocinitomicaceae bacterium
AAAAACAGGATCAATACTGAGGTGAATTCCCAATTGTGCTTGTCCAAAAACCGTATTTAAGTACGCTCCGAGATAATCAGTGTTTAGCTCCGTTTCGACGAGCGGCACCACGATAACATCCACTTCATGATACCAATACACAGCCACATTCAGTTGTGCTAGTATCGCCCCGTTTTTTTGCTTGACGAACACAACATAATTGTCATCACGAGCGGGAAGCATAAGCACGCCTGTATCCAATTTCAGCGATTCTTCGGTTACTTTTAACTGAAGTGTATCCAAATAGAATTCTAACTCAGCCCGTTTACCGCGTTTGATTTTATTCCATAGGAAACCGACTTTGGTTGGAGTGCTTTGTGGAATAGAGAGAAACGGAACGTAGAATTTCGAGGAGTCCTCACTGGAAATCACTTCGTATTTGTTGATCCATTCTTTCTGTTTGTATCGATCGAAATGCGTGGTGGAATCGAGCTGAACAAAGCGTTGCTGAGCAAACGAAGAACTTCCCAAGGCAAGACCGAACAAAGCGAATAGGAGAACTTTCATCGTCATTACTTGATATTTCCTGAGGAGATTCATGCGTCAAAGATAGTTGTAACTTTAATTCTTAACGAAAAAAAGACCCACACTCATGTGCAGGTCTTCGAATAAATTTGGAATTGGTTTAATGCTTTTCCATCGATGGTTTGCAGCATGCTGGCAATTTTTCAATTGCTGCTTCCTGTGCTTTTACATCATCGGCATCGTATCCAACCGAAGCTATCTTTTCTTTGATCTCATTCAAAGACACCTTTTTTGTTTTGTATCGAACGGTAACGACTTTCGTATCGTTATTTAGTTCTGCGAATTTTACACCTTTCATGTAGTTCAGTGCATCTTCAATTCGCACTTCACAATCCCCGCATTTCGCAGATGTCTGAATCGCTACTTCTTCTACTTTCTTTAATTCTTGCGCATTTACTCCTCCTGCTAGGAACATCAACGTGCATATAATCATTAGTTTTTTCATCTTATTTTATGTTTTGTACTCGTTAGAGCTATTTTTCAAATTATCGTTTGAATATAAACAAAGTGTATGCCATCCACAATTATTCGTCTTCGTGTTTTGGCTGTTCAATTGTGAATCTAAATCCTGCATAGACATTCATCCCAACAACTGGCGCCCAAACTCGGGTAGCATCAAAGGTTGAACTGAATGGATTTTGAGCATCAATGATTGGATTTCTCTGCACAAAGTTTCCGATATTCTCTCCTCCAAGGTAGAACTCCCAGTTACGGAAAATATGTGTCACTTGGGCATTTACCAATGCATAGGTTTGGCTGGACGCATCCGTTGTAAAACTTCCATCTGGTAATTGATTTTGTGGCAAACGAGATTCACCAAAAACAGAAACGGTTGCATCGGCTAGCCAACGCTTATTTCGTGTGGTATATCCAATATTTGCGAATCCACGGTGAACAGGAACCATTACACGCGACTGCAACTCACCGGCCGTTACTGCTTTTACATCTAACCATTTATACGCAAAGCGAAGGTCGAGTTGTTTTGCTGGAGAATAGGCTAATTCCAACTGTAAACTATTCGAGTAGGACGTTCCCTGAAGGGAATTGAAAACGATTGAGTTCACATCAGCATCGCGATCGACCACCATTTGGTTTTCGAACTGAGTATGGTAGAAATCTACCGTAATAGATCCAGCCTTCTTCCACAATTTGAAACGCTGGATGACACTTCCTCCGACGTTCCACGAAATTTCAGGCGTTACCGTATCTGGTGCA
>JBFHGY010000731.1:0-1779 GCA_041582905.1 Crocinitomicaceae bacterium
GAAGTGGACCAACTTACAGGCGGATCGGTATCGGCAATCACACCCGATTGACTAAATACTGCACCATTCTCATAAATAATGTAATACGCATCCGCATCTTCGTACGATGGAAAACCTCCACCGTAATTCGACATACTTTGAATGGTCAAGTTGGTCATTGTATAGATTTCCAAGGTATCCAATGTAGACCACGCCTCATAATTGACTTCATAATCACCAGGTGTGGAATAAATCTGTGGAGCTGGATTTTCTGCTGTTGATGTATTTCCATTTCCGAAATCCCATGAATAAGCCAGCAATCCTGGATTGTTATTCGTGAAGTTCACCGTTTGGGGACTACAACCCGTAGCACCCGCCATACTAAATCCGTTATTGGTCGTGCTTACGTTCGCTGGTAATATTTCCATGTAGACCGAAAATGATGTGGGAATTCCCGTAGCAACGGTCAGATCGGCAATCACCGTAACATCTACGTTGTATTGACCTGCCAATAATGGCGTTCCGTATACATTTACACATCCGTATTGATTCACTTGTGGGTTGTAATCACAGTTACTCGCTGAATTGTTACATTCCCACGACAATCCCACAGGTAGGGAAATCGACAAAATATGGAAGTTGGTAAAATCGAATCCCTGTGTATCGAGCGGAAGAACAAAAGTGATGTCTTCATCGTAAAATTGATTCACCATTCCTGATGGCATTGTATCTGGGTAAATTCCTGGAGAAGTTTGCGTATAGTCGATATTACAAACTTGTGCATTGCTAAACATTGGGAGCAAACACACGATAATCAGTAGTCGTTTAATCATGGCTTAACTTTAACTTCACTAAGATATAGATTTTTCTTATAGGCTCATTTATTTTTTAACTTGACTTTATGTTTAATGAATTAGTACTTTTGAATAAACAAAATCACAAATAAAAAACATAAATAACATGGCATTTGAATTACCAACATTAGACTATGCATACGATGCATTGGAACCACATATTGACGCTAAAACAATGGAGATTCACCATTCGAAGCACCACCAAGGATATACAAACAACTTGAACGCAGCAATCGAAGGAACAGATTTCGCAGGAAAAAGCATTGAAGACATTTTGAAATCATGCGCTGATACTCCTGCTGTTCGTAACAACGGAGGAGGTTTTTACAACCACAGCTTGTTCTGGTCTGTAATGAGTCCAAACGGAGGAGGAACTCCTTCAGGAGATTTGGCGGCAGATATCGACAGTACATTTGGATCATTTGATGCATTCAAAGAAGCATTCTCGAAAGCAGCGGCTACTCGCTTTGGTTCTGGATGGGCTTGGTTGTGTGTGAACGACGGAAAATTAGAAGTTTGTTCAACAGCAAACCAAGACAACCCAATTATGGGAGTAGGATGCACGGGAACACCCATTTTAGGATTGGATGTTTGGGAACACGCATACTACTTGAACTACCAAAACCGTCGCCCAGATTACATCAACGCGTTCTTCAACGTAATCAACTGGACGAAAGTTTCTGAATTGTACGCAGCAGCGAAATAAGCTCGTTCTATACATAATCAGAACCCTTTTCTTTCTTCGGATGGAAAAGGGTTTTTTATTGAATTTGCTTTATCTTGGACACATCATGAAGCTGTTCATCCATTTCTTGTTTTTAGTGTTTTCCAGTTTTCCCATCGCGTGCCAAGCGCAAACATGGGTTCAACACGATGCTACGTGGCATTACGACTTCTGGAACGTTGCAAGTGGTGGTTTCTATAAACTCTCCTACTCCGAAGATAC
>JBFHGY010000732.1:0-1761 GCA_041582905.1 Crocinitomicaceae bacterium
AACGGTAAACACAGCTGAGTTCGCTCAAGGAGTTTACATGGTGTTTGTAGAAGAAAACGGTGTAGCAGTGAAGCCAGTGAAATTGGTGGTAGTGCATTAAACACTATTGAAAATAGAAACAAAAAAGGTCGCAGCGATGCGGCCTTTTTTGTTTTTAGTATGTTGCGAAGCCAAAATAGTATCGCTCGAACGTGCATTTTTTATGAAAAGGCAAGAACAAATTGAAATCCGTTAATGTGAGAGAAAGCACGAAGCGAAAGCGGGAATCCCGTTCTTAATTGTTCAAATGTCATACTTCGACACTTCGAGATCCTCAGTGTACTCAGTATTCTCGGTTTTGGTGATGCGAAAAAAAGTGAAATCATGAAAGACAATAAGTTCAAGACCAATAAAGTCAATTTTCATACAACGTTTATTTTTTCGTGAGCGTTGTTGATACAACTCCATCTTGTGCTGGTCGTGCTCGTTCAACGGTTACCCAAAATTGATCGTTTTCAAGGCTCCGCTTTCGTTGAACCATTGGGTTCCCAATTCCTCCTTCTGTTACATCTTTAAAACCTAGTTTCATGAATTGCCTTGGTAACAGATACATGGATGTATTACCTGAGACAAAAACGACTTCATTCGGTTGTTTTTGAAAGACCATGTTTTTGGACTCATTCGTGTAGACATCATTACTTTGATCGTAAGTCCATCCATACGTGATTTTATTCAATAAGCTCAAAACCTGATTGTCTTTTGCATCAATTAGAGTGATTAAATCGTTTGCTTTAATGTCTCGTTCTTCCGAATCTTTAAATTTCTTGAGGGCATTTTTATTGGTCAGAAGCTCGATGTTTTGAGGATCTTCCGAAGAATAGATTAATGTAACTTTTTGCCCTTTGTAAAAGTCTCTGAATTCATATTTTGATACATCCTCTTTCGCGATCACTTGTTTTCCATCTTTGGTTTGAAACTTGACTGAAACACTGGAATAGTCAATGCTACCTCGTCGAACACCGACGGAACTGGAAGAACCGCCAACAATTATTCCTTCGGTTTCAATTTGAGTTGCTTTTAATAACTGATCGGCTCCACTCTCAAGTGTATATGAGAAAATGAATGAGAAAATAACCGCAGGAATTGGCACCAAGACAAATAGGATTGATAGCCATTCCTTATCACCTTGCTCAACTTCGGCCTCTTGCTTTACATTTTCCTCTTTCCAACTATTGTAATAGATAATGGACAAAATGGTTGTTGTGGAGAAAATGACCGCACCAACAATTGCTAAAAAGGTGGTGTGCTGAAATCCCATTTTAGGCAAAATAAAAATAAAAGCAATAAGTGCAAAAAGCGATATCGCAGACAAGATAGCGAAGGTTATCTTGTTCTTTCTGGGTAGAGATTTTATTCTCTCGTCCTTTATTTTGTCTTTTGCTGCGGCAATGTACGCGTCGGTTTGATCTTCAGGTACTCCATGACTTTTCAGGTAACTAATCAGTTGGTAGAGTCGGTCAGATCGCCGAATTCGTTTGGCTACTTCAGAAATGATTTCTTCATTCATAAGTTCAGGGTTCAGTTGAATGTAGTTTTATACAGCGTATTTGGTGCTTTAAATTAACAATTAAAAAGCAGAGTGACGTTCTCAACAATTGATGCGCGCGTTGATTAGTTGAAGTTTCTCCCAATCCGAAACCCCAAATCATCAATCTTAAACGCCACTGGATGACTTCGCCTTCTGGTCGTTGCCATTACGCTTCGTTCTTCATCACACCATCC
>JBFHGY010000733.1:0-1751 GCA_041582905.1 Crocinitomicaceae bacterium
AACCTGTTGATACGGTTGAGTTGAAAGCAGCGTTGGAAAAAGCCTTGGCAACGGTAGATGGAAATTCGCGTGACGGACGTCAATACGAAGCATTATCTTCCAATATGCAGACCAATGAGAAACGTCGTTTGGTATTGAAAACCCAAGAAAGCGTTCACGTGGTAGATTTGGAGGAAATCATCCGCTGTGAGGCAGATCGAAATTATACGTCGTTCTTCTTGCGTGACAATAAGAAAATCTTGGTGTCAAAAACCTTAAAAGAATACGAAACCTTACTGGCGGCACATAATTTCCTGCGCGTACAGCAATCTCACTTGATCAATATCGATTATGTAGATCGTTATGATAAAAAGAATGGAGGGGCGGTCGTAATGAAAGATGGTTCTGAGGTTCCATTGTCACCTGCCAAAAGAGAGGTCTTTTTCAAGCGATTAGAGAATTTATAAGATTTCCATTTTGCTAAATTCATTAAAAATGGGTGTTTGTTAACTCATTTTATGTGAATGTTCATCTAGTCAATTCAGGATGAAATGTTCCCTTATATTTATCATTAGAAATAAGGAGAGATGTCAGGCGATTTTCTTCTAGATCGATTCTTTGAAATATAGATGATAGCAAAGCTGCTTGGAGAGGCAGTTTCATTTTCTAGTTTGATAAAGAGTATAACAGTTCTTAATAGCTATTATTTATACAGAGATGTGCGAAAGCAGAACTCGAAGAAAATGCCTGATTTTTTTATTTCTACTACTTAGTTAAGGTTTAATTCTTCTTCGGAAGATGTTGTTGTTGAAACTATTACTAATAAAATTAATTACTACTACCAAAAGAGTTGATCGTTTGATCAGCTCTTTTTTTGTTTCAGCTGATTTTATTCGGCGCGCTCAATTTTATACAAAACAGGTCTACTCGGAGAAGCATCATTTTGGAAAGGTGCCATCTGCATTTCAAGAATATAATCACCATCTTCAATTGAATTGTCCACATAAATCATTTCGGTAATGGTCCGTTTGAAATTTGGATTCTTTGGAACTTCCCAAAAGGCGTGGTGAAAAGCAAGTACTCCATCGTCATTTTCGCGATCTACGGAAGGAAGATCAATGAGTAAATGATGGATGCCAGCGGCAAGCAACTTTTCGACGCATCGCACATCGAAGTAGGGTGGATTGGTATTCGAATAATTCGCATGAAGCTTATTCCCGACATTGGGAAGACTGCGAACAATGAGGGCTTCTCCTTCGAAGTTATTCAGATTGATCTGATCAGGACCGATGATAAAATCAACGTCTCCATTGTCTCGTGTTACGCGCTTGGGCAAAATAGAAACGAGTCGGGCCTTGAAAAAGTAATCGGTAAGAACTTTATTGACCGAGTGAACTTCTCGCGTGATGTGCCCTAAACACTCCGTATGCGTACCATGTCCATGCGGATTGAAATAAATGTTCCGAAAGTTGACGGTTCCCCCTTCCTTTACCGATCCAGTATAGTGCTCTGTACGAACAGGTTCGATCTGTGGTGGATCCACATACCAAGCTCTTGGGTTTTTATCCGAAGCTGAAAGGGCAATGGAAATATCCAAAGGATGTCGGGTGTCAAAGTAGTGCGATGGATCAATAAATAACTTCATTGAACCGAAGATACAGATTTTAGCAATTCAAGAATTTTTTCATTTTCTTTTTTAATTTTAATTACCATGGTAGATTTATTGTATATTTGCTCAAAACAAAATTGAAAACAATGAAAAAAGCAGGATT
>JBFHGY010000734.1:0-1733 GCA_041582905.1 Crocinitomicaceae bacterium
AAGTTCATTCGTGGTTTCCGGAGTGTTTGAACGCTTTTCTCGCAATGAGTTGAAGGCCTTGATCGAATCCAACGGAGGAAAAAACGTAGGCTCTATCTCTTCTAAAACGACCTATGTGTTGGCGGGAGACAAAATGGGACCTTCAAAGTTGCAAAAAGCCAATGATCTTGGAATTCGTATCTTATCGGAAGTGGAATTCATCGAAATGTTAAACGCTTAATGGGACAATCTTCACATAGCATCTGGGACTCTATCAAACACTTGTTGGTGGTGGTTGAATTCGATCAACTCGATACCATGAAAGATTGGCGCGAAGCAATCAAAAATTCGGGCTTAAACATTCATCATTGCTATGTAATGGGAATAGTGGCGACGAAAAAAGAACGCTTGGCCCTCGGAGATATGAGCTCTGTCGTTTACATTTCAGAAAAGGATTTCGGATTGCTCGGTAGATTGAAGAATGAAGAAGCTCAACGCGTTTTAAATGAGCGTTTTGATAGCTTGTTGGTAGTGGGTGAAATTCCGAAGAAAATCGAGAAGTTCTTGTCTAAGTTGCCAATCCGAATAGATGTGAGCTTAAATGTAGAGGAGGGTAATCGAACGATTAACTTGAAAACAGAGGAGAGCGCCCCAAAGTATATGCTTAATTTTGTAAAACAAACATTAGAAAAAATAACATGAAAAATCCTTTCTTGGGAACAGGTGTTGCATTGGTAACGCCTTTCAATGAAGATAAAACAATTGATTTCGATGCTTTGGTTAAATTAACTGAATACCAAATCGATAACGGAGTCAATTTCTTAGTGGTTCAAGGAACTACTGGTGAGTCACCCGTTTTGTCTCACGACGAAAAGATGGCGGTGTTGAAGTGTGTAATGGAAGCCAATAATGGACGTTTGAAAATCGTTTATGGTGTAGGTGGAAATGATACACTTTCTGTGGGGGAAGCACTCAAAGCTTTACCAGCAGGTGTGGATGGAATTCTTTCGGTTTCTCCGTATTACAACAAGCCTTCCCAAAAGGGGATTATTGAACATTTCAAGTACGTGGCTTCGTGTACAGATTTGCCGATCATTTTGTACAACGTTCCGGGAAGAACAGGATCAAATATGACACCTGCAACGACCTTAGAATTGGCGGAAGTACCGAACATCGTGGCAGTGAAAGAAGCGTCGGGTAACATGGAACAAATCATGGAAATCGTAATGAAACGCCCTGAAGGATTCGGAGTCCTTTCTGGAGATGATGCGATCGTTGTTCCGCTTATTTCTGTAGGAGTAGATGGTGTGATTTCTGTTGTAGCGAATGCATTTCCAAAGAAATTCTCAACGATGATTACTGAAGCGCTTCAAGGAAATTTTGGAGTGGCGAAAAAGCTTCACTACGATTTATTGCCTTCTACGAACCAGTTTTTTGCAGAAGGAAACCCTGGAGGAGTGAAAATCTCTCTTTCGGAACAAAACTTAATGAAACCAATACTTCGTCCACCGTTATACCCTGTGTCGGATACATTGGAACAACAAATCCGTATGGAAACGCAACGCGTATTGAGATCATGAATTTTACCAAAGAAATAGTGCAGTCGATTGAAGCGGCTGAAAAAATTGTGATTACCAGTCACCGCTCTCCTGATGGTGATTCCATTGGGAGTTCGCTAGGATTACTTCGTTTTATTCGTTCTCTCGGAAAGGAAGCAAGCGTTTGTCACCCAGATGCGTGTCCCTCTTTTATCG
>JBFHGY010000735.1:0-1728 GCA_041582905.1 Crocinitomicaceae bacterium
GTGAGGTTGCATCCGTTCAAGAAGAAGAAAACAGTGCAACCGTAAGCACCCAACTCGGGACATTCTCCTGTGGAAAAGTGGTCATTTGCACCAATGGGTTTGCGCAACAATTATTGAAGGAAGACGTGAATCCAGCGCGCGCTCAAGTACTCATCACAAAGCCCATTGACGGATTGTCCGTAAAAGGAACATTTCATTATCAAAAAGGATATTTCTACTTCCGCAATATTGACAATCGTATCTTATTTGGAGGAGGAAGAAACCTGGCATTCGAGGAAGAAACAACCACTGAGATGGAAACATCTGAAACGATCATGACAGCTTTGAAACAGATTTTGAGCGAAGTCATTTTACCCAATACAAAGTATGAAATTGATCATTCATGGGCTGGTATCATGGGTGTTGGATCCGTAAAAAAACCGATCCTCAAAAAAATCTCACCCTCGGTGTATTGTGGTATCCGCCTAGGAGGAATGGGCGTTGCGATCGGCTCTCTTGTTGGTGAGGAGCTGGCCAAACTGATTTCCACAAATGAAGAATAAATCGTGAAAATTTCGTTCGATAAAACATCGTTCCTTCAATAGTGCTATTTTTGGCAAAAATTAATCTCATGAGAAAAGTACAACTCAACGATAAACACGAGGCACTTGGTGCTAAAATGGTCCCTTTTGCAGGATTTAACATGCCTGTTCAATACGAAGGTGTGAAGGTGGAACACGAGACAGTTCGAAATGCTGTAGGTGTTTTTGACGTTTCTCACATGGGAGAATTTTTGGTTACTGGTCCAAATGCACTCGCGTTGATTCAAAAAGTAACAAGTAATGATGCTTCTGTATTGACCAAAGGTCGTGCACAATACAGCTGTATGCCTAACGGTAAAGGCGGAATTGTTGACGATTTAATCATTTACTGTCTTGAAGAAGAAAAGTATTTATTGGTAGTCAACGCGTCAAACATCGAGAAGGATTGGAATTGGATTGATGCTCACAATTCGATGGGAGCTGAAATGCGCAACTTGTCGGATGATTACTCACTATTGGCGATCCAAGGTCCTAAAGCAGTAGAAGCGATGCAATCCTTGTCTTCTATTGATCTTTCGGCGATCAAATACTACCATTTTGAAGTAGCAGATTTCGCAGGAATTGATTACACGATTATTTCGGCAACGGGATACACAGGAAGTGGTGGATTTGAAATCTACTGCAAGAACGACCAAGTGGAACAAATCTGGGATAAAGTAATGGAAGCAGGAGCTGATTTCGGAATTAAGCCGATTGGATTGGCAGCACGCGACACGCTTCGTTTGGAAATGGGATTCTGTTTGTATGGAAATGATATTGATGACACAACTTCTCCGCTAGAAGCAGGATTGGGATGGATCACGAAGTTGGCGAAGGAAGATTTCGTTGATAGAGATTTCCTTGCGAAGCAAAAGGAAGAAGGAATCACGAAAAAATTGATTGCTTTTGAAATGGTAGAACGTGGAATTCCACGTCACGACTACCCTATTTTGGATGCGGAAGGAAATTCTATTGGTCGCGTGACTTCAGGAACGATGTCTCCGTCGATGAATATTGGGATTGGTTTGGGATATGTAGATATCGCTCACAAAGATTTAGACACTGAAATCAACATTGAAATCAGAAATAAGCCAGTGAAAGCGAAGGTGGTGAAGTTGCCTTTTTATAAAAAATGATTGAACGATTGAAAAATTGTACGATTGAAGAA
>JBFHGY010000736.1:0-1724 GCA_041582905.1 Crocinitomicaceae bacterium
GCAAGTAATTCGATCCATTGCCATTGCGAAAAGTGCGAAACAGACATCAGGAAGGAATACGTGGGGGCACGAAGCAAAAGCGTTAAATCAAACGGGTATTTATTCCACTGTGCGACATCCGCTGTACCTTGGAAACTTCTTCATTTGGATTGGAATCGTCTGCTTTGTCGGAAATCCTTGGTTTGTTCTGATCGTCTCCCTCTTGTTTTGGTTGTACTACGAGCGCATTGCGTATTCAGAAGAAGTTTTTTTGGAACGAGAATTTGGTGGTGAATACGTGGAGTGGTCCCTCAAAACGCCTGCTTTTATTCCATCTTTCAAGAATTATGTAAAAAGCGATGTCCCATTTTCGATGAAAACCTTGCTTCGTAGAGAATATCCAGGTGTTTCAGCAGCGATGATCGGCTTCTTGTTTGTGGATTTTGTTCGAAATTGGATTTACTTCGGAGAACCAAAGTGGCTGATCTCACACGGAGTAATTTTGCTGGTTTCTTTATTGATCTCCTTCGTGTTGAGAACGTTAAAACATCACACGAAAGTGTTAAAGGAAGAGGATCGTTCGTGACGAAGTCGTTAACGTGAGGACAAAGGTTCTCGAAGTCCGACCTCTCGACAATCCAAAAAAAATAAATTCTAGAATTCTACTTCACCGATTCCTTGACGGATAATCTCAGGATCATCACCCGTGCAATCAACAACGGTTGACGCATGTAGGTTTCCATAACCGCCATCAATAATCATTTCTACCTTAGCATCGTAGCGCTGGTAAATTTCATACGGATCTACGAAGTAGTCAAGAATTTCATCCTCATCATCGTGGAGTGAAGTGGTGGCCAACGGATTTCCAAGTCGTTCGACGATATCCAATACAATTCGGTTGTTCGGAATTCTAATCCCAATTTCCTTTCGTTTGTTATCAAACATCTTTGGAACGTCATTGTTCGCATTCAAAATAAATGTAAATGGACCAGGCAATGAACGATTGAGAAGCTTGTACGTAGATCGATCCATTTGACGAACATAATCAGAAAGGTGACTCAAATCGGAGCAGATGATGGAAAAACGAGCTTTATTGAGCTTGATTCCCTTCAGTGCTGCCAATTGTTTCAATGCCTTTTTGTTGCGTAGATCACATCCCATGGCATATACTGTATCCGTTGGGAAGATGATGATTTTTCCTTTTTGTAACGCTTCAACCACCTGATCGATGGAACGTTGGTCAATATTGTGTTCGTTGATTTCGATTAACATTATTCCTTTTTGAAAATGGAACAACTGATAGCGTAGTGATCACTCAATTTTTCCGTTTGGATGGCAAAGTTACGAGAACCCATCGATTCATCATAGAAAATGTAATCAATTCTTCCTGCAGGGACTTTTCCAGCGTATGTTCGACCAATGCCAAATGAGGTGTTGACGAACGCGTCTTCCAAGAATCGATGGAACTGATTGTAGGTGTATGACATCGGAGCATCGTTGAAATCGCCACAAACGATGATTGGATAAGGTGAATCCTGCATGTGCTTCGTTAACTTCTCTGCTTGCTTCGCTCGAACAGGGTATGCGTTCAGTACTTTTCGAATCAATTTGAATGCTTGCGAATTTTCATTGGATGCCTGCGGATTATCTTCATTGAATAAGGCGTAATCGTCTTTTTGAAAATGAATCGATTGCAAATGGACATTGTAGATTCTGATGGTATCTTTATTCGAAACGATATCCGC
>JBFHGY010000737.1:0-1717 GCA_041582905.1 Crocinitomicaceae bacterium
CATCGGGACAAATATTGAACAGTTTGATTCGAAAAATAACCGTTCCTATTTGGAAGATTTGAAATCGCAGAATCCACCGATTACCATTGATTTCAATAATGGAGAAAAGAACATGCTCTACTATGGAAACAGTCCAGAGTTAAAACAACTTCAGTACTTCCCCTACATTCAATTCACCGTAATTGGACTGTTTGCGTTAATTGGCTACCTCATCTTCAGCACCTTCCGTAAAGCAGAACAAAATCAGGTTTGGGCGGGAATGGCCAAAGAAACTGCGCATCAATTGGGTACGCCACTTTCCTCACTTATGGCATGGATTCAACTTCTTGAAGCACAGGGAGCGGATGAAATGGCGACCACTGAGATGCAGAAAGACATCGTGCGACTCGAAAAGGTAACGGATCGTTTTTCGAAAATTGGTTCTGGAGCAAAGCTCGACAGCACCGATATCAGTCAGACTGTTCAAAACATCACCACGTACTTGCGTCCACGTATTTCAGATAAAGTAGATTTTACGGTAAATCTTCCTGAGGTGCCTGTAACCGCCAAGCACAATGCTTCGTTGATCGAATGGGTCATCGAAAACATCTGTAAAAATGCGGTTGATGCTATGGAAGCAGAAGGTAGATTGAATGTCACGCTTCATGGTTCACCTGAGTGGGTGCACATCGATATCAAAGACACTGGTAAAGGCATTCCTTCGAACCAACTCAAAACCATTTTTTCCCCAGGATTTTCCACTAAAAAACGTGGTTGGGGATTAGGTTTGTCACTCGTACGAAGAATCGTGAAGGATTATCACAAAGGAAAAGTATTCGTTTTGGAGTCGCAGGTAGGTGTAGGAACGACGTTTAGGATTTCGATTCCTGCGGATAGTTAACCTCATCCGAATGAAAAAACTGTTTCTACTCATCATCCCACTAATCGTTTCGAGTTGTTTCGACAAAGTGAAAGATCATTATCGTCTCGTTGATGTTAAAATAACTATTGGAAATGTTACCGAAGGACCTAATGCCAATTGTATAGAACTCGATTCAGTATCTGATTCGCTTTACCAAGATATAATGGGGATTCAAATAGAGTTGATTCGAGAGTATTATGCAACAGACAGTAGTAGGTCTGGAGGAATTATGTACTCACCTCAAGGTTGGGAAGGCTGTTCTGAAAAAATCATCTCACTTTCTTTTTCTTCCGATTCACTCTTCTTAAACGATCACCTATACGGGGATACACTCATTACAGGTGTGGGAAAGGACCCTAAAGCAACTCATACTCGTTGCCAAGAAAGTGATTGCGACTGCAGAGCTGCCAATAGTTTGATTGATGTTCAAACCCTTATACAAAGGTTCAATTCGCAACAAATCGCACAAGATAGGCTGTTCATTAGTGAAAAGAATGATCTTAAACCGTTTGTCTATTTTATTAAAAAGGAGCATTTGGCTGAATTAATCGGTAAGACTATTACCTTTTCAATATCACTGTCAGATGGAACAGTCATAAGCGCTAATTCAAATCCAATTGCGCTCTAATCTTCTACTCGTTCAAAATCAACTTATAGCCAACGCCACGAACATTTACAATGCGAACGTTTTCGTCTTCCGAGATTTTCTTTCTCAATTTTGAGATGAAGACATCCAGTGTACGCCCTACGTAATCGCCTTCGTCTCCCCAAACAACCTTGAGGATTTCGTCTCTTTCCAAGGTATTGTTAACGGAA
>JBFHGY010000738.1:0-1698 GCA_041582905.1 Crocinitomicaceae bacterium
ATTTTCAGTGCTTGTTAGATTTCGAGTCGAACGTTCTTTGTACTCCTTCGCCATGATGTTCTCAATATGAGAAACTTCTCCAGGCACGTAGCAGCATAATTCTTGTTCTACTTTGCGGTAATCGGCAACACCGATACGGTTAATTCCATACAAATCAACTTCTTGTCCATTGGCAATTTGTGTAAGGGCGTATCCAGTAATGGTATCCTTGCACACTACGCCTTTTTTTGTGAATGAGTATGATTTGCCGTTGTTCAGCTTGAAGTTTGCGTTGAGTTCAAACGACTTCCCATCTTGGATAACGGTCAAATCGGAACCTGTTAGCTTCAGGAATAAAGCGTTTCCGTTTGAGCACATAATTTCTGGAGCACTCAATTGAATTTCCTCTCCATTCACGGTAAGAACAATGTCATTCGTCTCAAAATATGCGGAGCGATATCCCGTGTTGAGTGTCATCAGAATAGAAGGTTCCAGCAATTCACCTTTTCCTCTAGGGATGTCAAATGACAATCCGAATTCGAGATTTTTAGAGCTGGAAGGTCGAACCGAAACTCCATTCACGGAAAGGGTTTTCACATGTTTTTGAACTCTGGATGATGCGTTGGTTTTTTGAGACTGAATGTCCTTTTTTACGTACTCAAGCGCTTCATCAATCGTAAAGTTGTCCAGACGGTTTTTAGCAATGTAATTTTCCGTTGCTGTGGATATTTTTTCTCCTCTGTAACTTGGAGATAATGGTGCGTCGTACGTAAACTTGAACGTAGGAATGATCGAATCAGGAATTTGGTCTTCCAGGTTTTGCTGCGTTGAGAGTTCGGGATTCTCAGCAATGAATTGGTCGATTACTTGTTGAACACTTGACTCGTGTGAGCTCAATTGTTGAGAGTATGCCGATTTGTATTCACTCTTGTGGCTTTTACCAAGATCCAAAAGATCATCATAAATGGCCTCTAACGCAGGAACTTTTAAGCCTGATCGGTATCCGTTGTGCATCGCTGCGATCTTCTGAAAACTCTGCGTAGCATTCGGTAAAGTGGTGCTTGTTGGATTCTCTTTTACAGCAGTAAAGGCTTTGTGGATTAGAATTTTCCCGTTTGCCAATCGCTTGAGTGTTTCAGCCTCTTTTTTCATTTCGGCCTCATCTGTTGTTATCCCTGGACTGTAGACTTCATATTTTTGGATGAAGTTATAGGCAACAATACACTGTAAACAAGCTTGACGAATGGGTGGAGCATCTTCAACTACAAGGTCGTAGTAGACATTATCCCAAAGACGCAAGTACTGGGAAGAAGAGAGACTTTCTGGAATCATTGCATCCAATTCACTTCTCTCCAAGGTGTTTTTGTTAACGCTCAGCCAAAGAGCAAATTCGTAAAAGTCGGTAGAAAGTGATTTTACATCTTCTACCTTGTCCATAGGTATGAAAGCAGCCGCGTTGCTTGAGATTTTGGCTTTCATCTCATCGAAACTGTCCGTTTCGAAGTTGACAGTATCGAGAATTGCACTTGAAGTGTAATCTGGGTGCTCGATGAAACCAAGAGATCGTCGTTCAGCGGTTAATAGTTGAGGCGCACGAAGCGTGGCAAACCTGAAAAGGTCTGTGGTCCTTTTGTTTTCCATAGGTTATTTTATTTGTTATTTAAAAAGTGATTCAGGTTAGTTGTATGAATCAGTGAACTTGTTGTGTTAGGGTTACGC
>JBFHGY010000739.1:0-1673 GCA_041582905.1 Crocinitomicaceae bacterium
CCTTCCAATTGGTTAATTAAAGTCAAACAAGGGCGATACGGACTAATCGATTTAGAAGGAAAGGCGCTACTGCCCAATGTTTACACCAACATTCATGCCTATGAAAGATGGTTAAAAGTACATGATTCCTTCGGCAAAGTTGCTCTCTTGGATAGCTCGCTAAACCTCTTTGTCCCTTTTAAGTATGAGGACATCTCTAATCGTCAAATACGAGATTACACCAAGGACACGACCTTTTTTCACTGGTTTTATACCGCTCAACAAAATGGCCTTTTGGGTCTGCTCACAGAAGATTTTACTCCCATTCTTCCTTTCGAATTTGAAAGTGTATGGGTTAAAGGGACGAACAACTACTTCAAAGAGGATTACTTGTATGTGGAAGCCAAGAAAAATGGTCTCACAGGACTTTACGGAATTGGCGGAAAACAGATTATTCCTCTCGAATACGAATGGATCAATTTTACCGAAATAGAACGCTACGATCAACAAGATCAAATCCCAACCGCTTTGTCCTACGCCGAGAAAAAGCATACATTTTGGAACCTCTCGACGGGAGAGCACTCCGAAAGTTTTCATGAAATTAGACCGTTTGGCGGAAAGGCAATTGGTGTGCATAAAAACGGAAACTGGACGGTGATTGACTCCAACGGGAGCTCGATCGGAAAAGGGAAAAAAGGCTGGTATCCCAACGAAGAAACACTGAGTTTAAACGATAGCATTGTGGTGGTTCAAGCCAATTCAAAACGGCCTGTTGAATACAACAGCTTGTTGTTTCACTATGGAAGCGGACGTTATTCTTCCGAAGAAGCGGGATGGTTGATGCGACTAGATTTGGGTGGTGAATCGTTTTGCTGGAGCGCATATAACGGGAAAATAACCATTTACAATTCACAACTCGAAAAAGTAAATAGCTTAGACCAAGAGTTTTCTAGGGTAATGGAAGAACTCGAAGAGGAAGAAGTCCCTTTTGATTTATCGATTCAGATTCTGGAAAATCAAGCAGGTCTCTTGGGAGGTTTCAATGCCCGTGGAGACGAAGTAATTCCGCAAATCTATACGAAGGCACACGTCGTACTCAAACATGTTCCTCATAAACGTTTACGATATACCAAAACACACGATTACTTCGAACTATCCAATGATACATCTCTTGCCTATTATACCATGAACGGTGAACTCATTCGTTCCTTGAACTTCAACGAAATTTATCCGATCTGTGAAGGCTACTACGCTGCGAAAAGTGGAACGTACACCTCGATTCTCAATGCGAATTACGACGTCGTTTTAGATAGTTGCTCACGTGTTTTTCAATACAACGCATTAAATCCTGATTGGTCTACTCAATTCTCCAAAACGGGCGCCAACTATTATCCGCTTTTTGCTTTTCGCCATCAACAATTGCTTGAACTCGTAGATGGGACGTTTCTACCGATGGATTCAACGCGCTACCACTTCAAAAACCAACTTCATTTCCAATTTGATGTCTTGATCGATCGATCTGGTTCCATTGTATCGCCAGAAGGCACAAGCGTGCGAAAAATCGGTCAGTGTTTTCTTGCCGAGAAAGCTGATGAAGTCACAATCCTGTCACTAGATGGTGGTGTTCTGTTACACCTGGACCTTGTAGATAAATGTCAATTCATTGGAGATTATCTATTTCATTGCGCTCTACG
>JBFHGY010000740.1:0-1671 GCA_041582905.1 Crocinitomicaceae bacterium
AGAGCACTTGGAGCAGTTTCGAATCAAATTTTTAGGCTCAAAAGGGATTGTAAAAAACCTTTTCGGAGAGATAAAAAATGTGGCAAACGAGCAACGCCGTGAGGTAGGTCAAATGCTGAACGAATTGCGAAACAAGGCTCAAGAACACTTTGATTCGGCAAAGGATTCACTCGAATCTCAAGTAGAGGAATCGTCGAAAGTTGACGTGACTCGCCCTGGGGAGCAAATCGCAGTGGGTTCGCGCCACCCGCTTTCTATTGTTAGAAGTGAAATCATTGAGATATTCAGTCGCATCGGGTACATGGTATCGGAAGGACCAGAAATTGAAGATGATTGGCATAACTTTTCAGCGCTAAACTTTCCACCAGAGCATCCAGCACGTGATATGCAGGATACTTTCTTCATCGAAAAAGGGGAAGAGGAAATTGCATTGAGAACGCATACTTCTTCGGTGCAGGTCCGTGTGATGGAAAATTCAAAACCGCCAATTCGTACGATTTCTCCAGGTCGAGTGTATCGAAACGAAGCGATTTCTGCACGCGCGCACTGCTTCTTCCATCAGGTAGAAGGATTGTACATCGATAAAGATGTTTCGTTCGCTGATTTGAAACAGACCTTGATGTATTTCGCGAAGGAGATGTTTGGCGAAAAAGCGCAAATCCGATTGCGTCCTTCATACTTTCCGTTTACGGAACCAAGTGCCGAAGTTGACGTGTCATGTACCATCTGTAGTGGAAAAGGCTGCAATGTGTGTAAGTACACAGGATGGTTGGAAATTTTAGGATGCGGAATGGTAGATCCGAACGTATTGGAGTCGAGTAATATTGACAGCAAAGAGTATTCTGGATTTGCCTTTGGAATGGGAATAGAACGTATTGCACAATTGAAATATAGAGTAAACGATTTACGTCTGTATTCAGAGAATGATGTGCGATTTTTAAAACAATTTACACCAGAAATGTAGAGAGATATGGGATGGTTTTCAAGAAGTAAGGGAGAGAAAGAGGAGAAGAAGCAAACCGGATTACCATGGATGCAGTTAACATCTGTTGATCAAATGAAGAAGGCGATTGAACTATCGTCAGAAAAGCCGATTTTGTTTTTTAAGCATAGCACACGCTGTAATATTTCAGCAATGGCGCTGAATGGCTTTCAACAAAGATGGGAAGGAACGCCCGAAGACATTAGTATTTATTACCTCGATTTGATTTCGTATCGAGATGTTTCCAACGCAATTGCCGAAGAAACAGGAGTTACGCACCAATCGCCACAAGTATTGGTGATTAAGAATCAAGAAGTGGTGTACGTAGCATCGCACTCAGGAATTGACCCTCGGGCTGCGTTAAATTCAATTAAAAAGTAGATGAAAAAATCCATTATCATTGGTTTGATTGTCCTCGTAGCGGGGGCATTTTTATACTATACGTTCTTCAAGAAAGAGGAATTTGAAGGAAAATATGCCGAATTCGAGTTTGTTCAGGACAACTTGGCAATGCACGTAGGTGAAACAATCGAGTTGAAGGTCAATGTGGATTATGATGGAATTGAAGAACTACAGCTGTTGTTGAATGATCGTCCAATCAAAACATGGAAATCACCGAAGAAAGGTCAAGTGACGTATTCGATGGAAGCAACCGATGAACTGTTGGGAACGCACAAGCTTTCTCTACG
>JBFHGY010000741.1:0-1666 GCA_041582905.1 Crocinitomicaceae bacterium
AAACCAGAAATCAAAGCTAAGGAAAGGCAGAAAAGCAGAAATGAGCGTGATCTTCGGATTCACGCTCATTCTCATTTAGAAAGTTAGTGCTGATTCGAGTTCCTCCACTTCTCCAGTAAGATTTCCATTGCTGCGAGAACTGTTTTCACCTCGTCGTCTTGACAATAGGAACAACTACGTTGATAGGTCTTCAACTCAGACTCAAGCTCTAACATGAGCCTAATACTTTGTCTCTTATCACTCACTTTCATCATTCGGTCATTCATCTGCTTTTTCATACTGTTTTGTTTTAGGCAGATGAAATGCCGTCAGTGACATCAATACAAGACCTGCGTAGCAGTTTATATAGTCTTGAAGTGATGGAGCGATGGCATAAATTGGCCGACAAAACAAAACAGTATGAAAAAACAGATGATTCAGATAAGAATGAACTTATGAAGTGAGAGTCACATTAGCAGAAAACGCAATTGAGCATTCGAATAAAACATAGCTCAAATAACAACCTCCTGAGAATTTCCGTAAATTGGACGCACCCATTATGAAACACATTCTATTCATCCTTGCCCTCTGTTCCTTTAAGAACGCGTTCAGTCAAACAGTTGACCTCGTAACCCCACTTCAAAACGATCTCATCGAAACATCAGGACTCCTCTGGCTCGACAACCGGTTAATTACGCACAACGATTCAGGAGGAGAAGCTGCACTCTTCGAAATCGATAGTACAACAGGAGACGTACAACGAAAAGTTGTCATCGAGAACGCAAGCAATGTCGACTGGGAAGACCTCTGTCTAGATGACACCTACATCTACATCGCCGATTTCGGAAACAATAGTGGTTCACGCACCAATTTACGTGTCTATCGAGCACTCATTACAGATTACCTAAACACACCAAACGACACCATTTCAGCCGAAGTGATCTCCTTCGAGTATGCCGACCAAACGGATTTTACACCAACCACCTTTTCCACCAATTACGACGCAGAAGCCATCGTTTCCTGGAACGACAGCCTGTATATCTTTACCAAAAACTGGGGCAATCAATGGACCAACATCTATTCCCTACCCAAAGCACCAGGAACCTACTCACTCCCGCGCATCGACAGTATCAATGTGGACGGACTCATCACGGGAGCACATGTCAATGCTTCGTCGAATACCATTATGCTTTCTGCTTATGCATTTACGTACCCCTTCGTTGTGGAAATTGGAAACATCACGGGAACACAATTCTCTTCGGCCGACATTATTCGCACGCAAATACAACTACCCTCTGGCTACTCGTATCAACTCGAAGGAATCGCGCCCATCAACGCAAACAACTATTACCTCTCTACCGAAGAAAGTTTCTCAGGAGCATCAGGCCTCTTTCGCTTAAAAATGAGTGCCGCTAACACCATATCACACTCCATCTCGAATACTTCCTACTCCATTTATCCAAATCCAGTAGCGGACTACATTCACATCTACGCGCCAAACGTAGCATCAGCTGAAATCTACTCCTTGAATGGACAAATGGTCCTTACTTCATCTCAAAAAAGTATCCGTGTTTCTGACCTGAAAAAAGGAATGTACGTGTTGAAAATGAAAAATCAGGACGGACGTATAATTGCCTCCGAAAAAATAATGATTCAATAAGGTATTACATGTATTTGGGCGCCATAC
>JBFHGY010000742.1:0-1649 GCA_041582905.1 Crocinitomicaceae bacterium
TACGATTTTCGATGTGGATCATTCTCAATTTGAAGAAGGGGCGGAGTTGGCACATTATTTCCGTTTCAAAGAGATCTTCCACGAGCGTTCGTACATCGGTGGAAATTACGATGCATTTGTGGATGAGAACGGTCGCATGCCCGTGATTACACCTCCAACTGGACATGCAATGAAAGTGGATTGGAATGCGGTGTATCCAATGAAAGCCAATGTGAAAATGGCGGATTATGCGTCGAACCCCGAACTATACGCACAAGGCCAAGCGTTTAATCAGACCTACAAGAAGTTGTTGGATGCCATTCAAGCTGCTGTTGAAGGAAAACAAGAAGTATTGGCAGAATCGGTGATGTACATGTATGCCTTGAAAGAACAGGCGATCGAGTTGATGCGCCAACCGTTAACGGCTCAAGAAAACGCGGGACCGACATTTGAATATCCATCGAATTGATTCATGAGATGGTTCCAAAAAGATAATTCTTTCAATATTTTGGAACTGTCTCAGAAGATTGGTTGCGTAGATTAAAGAGTGCGAGTTAATGGAATAAGCTCATTTTTGTAGTCGTAATTAACCACATAGTGAGATAGGTCATGCTTACTTTGGAAAACCTACTGTTTCTATGTGGTTTAAAGAGAACACTACGATTAACAACTAATTTGAGTTGTTTCAAGTATATCGCGACTCGTTTTCCGACTCCCATCAACTTTTTCTTCAAACGTAAGACCATTACGTCCTATCATGCTATATTGTAATCGATAACCCACTGAAGGATTACCTAAATGGAAAATTTCCGGTCGAAAATAGCAGAAATCAAGGACGAAGCAGGACGATTGTACCGCATCAAATTAGACGATGATTTGCTGTTCGCTGAATTGAATGTTGTCGCGAAAGCGCATCTTACTGAGTTGCTTCAAACCTATGCAGGAAGTGAGGGAAAACCGGTCAATTTCTTGCGTTGGCGGATTATCAAAATGTTGCTCGACGGTACGCGGGTGTCAAAAGAAACGCTCGATTCGATGATTGAGCAAGAAAACAACGCCGCTGAAAAAAACAGTTTCAAAGCGTGGGGATATTTCTCTATTCTCTTTCCGATGATCAGTAAAGAGCTGAGTTTCGACGTGAAGCAATTCCTTCGTGATTTCGGACAAGAGGTGACGACAAAATTAGAGTTGTCGAATGTGGTAGACAAACCCTTCGTGGTTGATTTCAAAGGTCCTCGGAATTTTGGGTCGGATAATGTGTGGATGGCGATTTACAATAAATCCAATCCGAAACACACGACGGCTGTGCAGTTGTTTTTTCAAGTCGATTACCGCGGATTGATTTGTCACTTGTACGATCGTTTGAAAGATCACTTCATCAGTTCGAGGAAGATGGAAGATGGTGATGATATCGAAAATCAAGTGTTGACATTCTTCAACGGTGTAAAGGATAAAGTGATTAACGATCAGGAATCAACCGATGAAAATCGTTATCGGGAGTTGGGAGTGAAGACGAATAAGATATTTAAGATTTCGCATGGAACCGAGTTCTTTCCAACGGCTGAAGAAATTCAGTATTGCATCGATCAGAATATCGTTGTTGTGCATGAAACGACACCGCGAAAGGGTAAATCCGCGAGCTCGCAATATGAAAATTTTCAAAAGGCAAA
>JBFHGY010000743.1:0-1644 GCA_041582905.1 Crocinitomicaceae bacterium
ACTACTTGTGGCTTTGTTAGACAAAAAGAATAACGATCAGATCATCAAATTAATGCTTGCGTTTAGTGGTGGTTTTCTCTTGTCTCTTGCATTTATTCATTTCATCCCCGAACTGTACGAACATAGCTCTGTGAAGATTGGTGTTTTTATTCTCGTTGGATTTCTGGTTCAACTTATCCTTGAGTTCTTCTCGGGAGGAATAGAACACGGGCACGTTCACTCTGTACACGGCGCAGCAATTCCCATTACACTCGTAATCGCGTTGAGCGCTCATGCATTTTTGGAAGGAATCCCTTTGGGAACCCAACTAGCGGGAGCAGAAATCGCTACGACTCATCATCACGGCGCAGAGAGTGGACTTTTGATGGGAATTTTACTCCACCGTATTCCCGTAGCTATCGCACTTTCATCCGTGTTATTTGCATCCAAAATCTCTCGTGTAAAAGTGTGGTTGATTCTTGGCTTTTTCGCGCTAATTACTCCTGTTGGATTACTCATTGGATGGAGTTCTGTTGGAGAAATCGATTTCAATTTCGATATCATTCTAGCGATTGTTGTAGGGATGTTCTTGCATATTTCAACGACGATTATTTTCGAAACGAGCGAAAATCACAAGTTCAACTTTATCAAATTACTCACCATATTAGGAGGAACAGCCCTCGCTTTTCTCATTCATTGATTCGGCTTAAGTGAAGATCATTCATCCACATGTACGTTTTTACTTCATCACTGCCATTCTAGCCTTGATCACAGGAGGAATTCTGTTGATGTTAGTGGAAAAAGTGGAAGGTCATTTGTTTGTCAACTCGATGAATTCACCCTTTCTTGATTTTTTCTTTAAATACTACACGCACGTGGGAGGTGGAACATTTGTGGTTGTCGGCGCTGTCACTTTATCCATCCTTTTCTGGAAACGTTTTGGTCCAGCCATTCTAGCTTTGGCTCTTACCAATTTAATTTTCGTTGCCGCAAGCACTCAATTCTTAAAGCACCTTGTTTTCTCAGATGCCCTGCGTCCTGCTGCATTTATTGGTAGAAAATTTCTTCACACTATTCCAGAAGTCGAACTTCATACAAGTAACTCTTTTCCTTCTGGTCACACCGCTGCTGGATTCGCTTTCTTTGCATTTGTCGCTTTTCTTTTCGGTAAAAATGTCTGGACGCAAGTGTTGTTCTGTTCTATGGCAATTCTCGTAGGATACTCACGGATCTACCTTTCTCAACATTTTCTTGAAGATACCGTTTTGGGAGGAACAATCGGACTTATTTGCTTTATGCTGAGCTATGCTCTGATTAGCAATATGAAATTTGGTAAAGCGCTGAAGGAGTTCAACTAACAATTTTCAGAAAGGTCTTCCACATGATTTGAAGATCATGTCCAACCGTCGGTCGTTTCAAGTACTTTTTATTCAGTTCGATTTTCGCAGGCATGATCTCCTCAATATAAGTCTTCTGTGGATCATCGGATTTTCCAAGTAACTCATTTTCCCGAAAATATTCCAGTGAGGCATAATCGGTAATTCCGGGACGAACGTCGAGAATCTTCATTTGCTCGTCGTTGTAATGATCCACATACTCCTGCACTTCTGGTCGAGGTCCAACAATACTCATTTGACCTGCGAGAACGTTTATAAATTGAGGGAA
>JBFHGY010000744.1:0-1643 GCA_041582905.1 Crocinitomicaceae bacterium
CTCGAAGCCCGCAAGGTCATTTAATAAGATTCCTCCTCATTCGGGAAGTCACCCGATTTTACATCTTCGATATAGCGGTGGAAAGATCCTAACATTTCCTGGTAAAGATTATGGTATTTACGCAAGAAACGTGGGTTAAATTCATTGTTAATTCCAAGCATGTCATGCACTACGAGGACTTGACCATCAACACCATTTCCAGCTCCAATACCGATAATTGGAATACTCACCGACTTTGCGACTTTTGCTGCTAATTGCGCTGGGATTTTCTCCAAAACAATCGCGAAGCATCCTGCTTCTTCCAACAACTTGGCATCTTCGATAAGCTGTTGAGCTTCTTCCTCTTCTTTCGCTCGAACCACATAGGTTCCGAATTTATAGATCGATTGCGGTGTCAATCCAAGATGTCCCATAACTGGAATTCCTGCCGACAAAATACGCGTTACCGACTCAATAATTTCGCGACCACCTTCTAGTTTCACAGCGTGACCTCCTGATTCCTTCATGATTCGGATCGCACTGGATAAAGCCTCTCGCGAGTTCCCTTGATAGGTACCAAATGGCAAATCAACCACTACCAACGCACGCTCTACTGCTCTCACCACGGAAGAAGCGTGATAGATCATTTGATCCAACGTGATAGGAAGCGTTGTTTCGTGCCCTGCCATAACGTTTGACGCTGAATCCCCAACAAGAATGACATCAATCCCTGCCGTATCAATGATTCTAGCCATGGAAAAATCATAACCCGTAAGCATTGAAATCTTCTCGCCTTCGTTCTTCATTACTTGAAGTACTTTGGTTGTCACTCTTTTAACATTCTTGTGCACCGACATATCCGTTCTTTTTTTGTTCAAATCTAAGCAAAAGCCGATAAATAACGTTTATTGTGATCCGTTAGATATTTTTAAGAGAAGTGCCATCTACCTTAGAGGACATACATAACGCACAAATTAGATCGTATGAATGTTTCTCCATCCTTACCCCAATCAAAACCGAGATCTCCACAGGTATACTGGAAAATTTTAAAGGCAGCTGTTGATCCAAGTAGACCCTTGTTAGCTCAAATTGTAATTACTCAACGCTGTAACCTATCGTGTGGATATTGCTACGAGTTTGATAAAGTTTCGAAACCCGTCGATTTTGAATTGCTCAAAGCGAGAATACGTGAATTGAAACGACTGAAAGTAGTATTTGTGACGCTCAACGGAGGAGAACCTTTGCTTCATCCACAGGCGCCAGAACTCGTTCGTTACATTGCACAACAAGGAATGATTCCCATGATGAACTCAAACGGATGGTTACTTACCGAAGAAAAAATTCAACAACTGAATGAAGCTGGACTTTTTGGAATACAAATTAGTTGTGATGGTCTAGAAGATAATGAGGTCACCCGAAAAAGCCTGCGGCGATTACGTCCGAAGTTGGCATTATTAAAGGAGCATGCCCAATTTAAGGTGCGCGTTAATGGTGTTTTGGGATCAACTCCTGGTGAAGAAGTGATTCAAGTGGCGCAGGAAGTGCTCGATTTCGGCTTTGATTTTCAATGTTCACTTGTGAGAGATGAATCTGGGAGTGCCATACAATTGAATGAAGATGCGCAAGATGCCTACATGACCATTCGAAAAATGAAAGGTCGACTA
>JBFHGY010000745.1:0-1619 GCA_041582905.1 Crocinitomicaceae bacterium
AATCGATTCCGGATTGTTTTGGGAGCGCGCTCTTCCATCTTCTTGCCATTTCAAGATTTGGGACTCATTGTGGTTGATGAAGAGCATGAATCCAGTTTCAAGCAGTACGATCCTTCTCCGCGTTACAACGCTCGAGATTGCGCCATTGTTTTGTCACACCTCCACAAAGCGAAGATTCTTTTGGGGTCGGCTACGCCAGCCATGGAGAGTTACTACAACGCCAAAACAGAAAAGTACAAACTCGTTGAATTGCACGATCGCTTTGGAGCCATTCAACTACCAGAAATTCAGTGCGCCAACTTGCGCAAAGAACGAAAGCAAAAAAGCATGCAATCGGATTTCAGTTCATTCTTGATTGAGCATGTTCGAGAAGCGTTGAATCTGGGTGAACAAGTCATTTTATTTCAAAACCGAAGAGGATACACGCCACTTTGGATGTGCGAAGTATGTAATTGGACTCCTTCCTGTATTCGATGTGACGTTTCATTGACCTATCATAAACTGAGTAATCAACTTAAATGTCATTACTGTGGATACACCACTCCACCTGTTGGTTCATGTTCGGCGTGCGGAAGTAACCGTTTGAAAATGCTTGGTTTCGGAACGGAAAAAATTGAAGACGAATTAGGCGTTTTCTTTCCGGATAAATCCATCAAACGGTTGGATTTGGATACAACCCGTTCGAAAAATGCCTATTCGAATATCTTGAATGAATTTGCCGCAGGCGGAATCGATATTTTGATTGGAACACAGATGGTGTCGAAGGGACTGGATTTTGAAAACGTCAATCTCGTAGGAATTCTGGATGCCGACATGTTACTCAACCGATCAGATTTCCGTGCATTTGAGCGCTCTTTCCAATTGATGACACAAGTAGCGGGAAGAGCTGGAAGACGCCAAAAGCGAGGGAAAGTAATTGTTCAAACGGGCGATCCCGATCATTGGGTCATCCAAAAGGTCATGGAACACGACTACATCGGCTTCTTCGAAAGTGAAATCATCGAACGAAAGAACTATTTCTATCCGCCGTTCTTTAAAATCATTGAAATTACTCTCAAACACAAAGATGAGAACAAGCTAAATTTTGCCGCTGCAGAATTGGCAGATAAAATGAAATCCTTGTTTAAGGAACGTGTTCTAGGTCCTGAGTATCCTGTTGTGCGTAGAATTCACAACCTTTACTTGAAACGCATCACCCTAAAAGTGGAACGTTCTGCAAATGATAAAAAAGTAAAGCTACGTCTTCAAGAAATGATTGACCAATTTTACGCTACACCTTCGAATAAATCGGTGCGCGTAGTGGTCGACGTAGATCCAAGTTAACCCAAATACGTTCTTAAGGTACGGCTTCTTGCAGTGTGTTTCAATCGACGGATTGCCTTCTCCTTAATTTGACGAACACGCTCTCTTGTCAATTCGAACTGTTCACCAATCTCTTCTAAAGAAAGTGGACTAATTCCATTTAATCCGAAGTATATTCGTACCACTTCTCCTTCACGCATCGTCAATGTTGAGAGTGAACGCTCAATATCTTTCTGTAGTGATTCCACCACGAGGTTTTTCTCGGGTCCAGGCAACGCATCATTCGGCAAGACATCATACATCGAAGAAGAAGATTC
>JBFHGY010000746.1:0-1607 GCA_041582905.1 Crocinitomicaceae bacterium
CCCGGGTTCCTGAAACGTTTCAAGTGCACGATCAGGCGATACGAAGTATACCTCATGGAATTCGTCCCACGTTTTCAACTCTTGCTCAATCTGTTTGATATCTGCTTCGTTTTGATCTGCCTTGAAAAAGAGATCACACACAAGACTTTCTTTCGATTGAGTTTGGACACGATCCAATCCTACTATTGCTGCAATTACCAATCCGATAACAAACAACACCAATGAAATCCCAATGATTGTTGAGATGTAACTGGTTTTAACACCCTTTCTATTGTATTTCTCGACGCCTTCGCCCATGAGAGTAAAGGTAAGCAAAGTTCAATTCGCTACGTTCGGTTTGTTAGGTGAGTTATGAATGTGGAATTGTTGATTTTGAGATTAAATGATGTGAAATTGTACGAATCAAAGGTTCAAAAGATTGAAATGGAAAAACTGAGGAAGCACAATGCGTTTGTCAAAGTACTTCCAAAGGTCCCGTTTCCGAGAGAATCTGATTCGCACATTCGTCCAGCTTAATCCAATGCACCAAAGTCATCGGTTTTTACTTCTTCACTAATTTTCCGCTTTTTGCGTGTCCATTTTCGGATCTCAACTCGTAGATATACATCCCTGTATCGAATCGATCTCCATCAATTTTGGTCTGATTGATGAATGTTTCGCTCCATACTTGACGACCAAACATATCATACACAGAGAGCGTCAACTCTTGTTCGATATCTGTTTGAAATTGGATCGCCTCCGCAAAGGGATTTGGAAAGATCGATACGTTAAAATCTGGTATTACAATTTCTGGTGTTTCTGCGATGAATGGTCCATCGCAGTTCGATGATGCGGGAGAAACCGAAACAAGTCCGTAGGAAACATCGTCGTAGCCATCAAAAATTCCATCATGAATGAGATTTTCATCAGTGGTACACCAACAGTTCATTCCCAAATCAGCATTATTCGTTGACAGGTAGCGAAGATTGTACTCCGTATTATTACAAATCGTGTTTCCTGTAAAATTTTGCGATCCGTTAAAGAAGGAATTAACCTCCATTCCTAGATGATTATTAACAACCGTGTTATTCACGAAGGTATGATTAACGGCATTAAATCCTGTTTTGACTCCAATCGTGTTGTATTCGATCGTACAACCAGTAGTTACACCATAAGGTGCTAGCGCATATTGAGTATTATAGGCAAAATAACAGGTGTCAACCTTCTCAATTCCCACTAAGCCAATTCCATTGTGAATAAAGTGACAATGACTGGCACGATTGCTAAACTGACACCAGTCCAGTGCTTGAGCGTTTGCTTCGAAAATACAATAGTCAAAATTAGTTGAAGGCATCCCTCCGTCTTCGTTCACCTTCGAGTTTTGCGCGAAATAACAGTGCTTGAAATTGTATGGACCTTGATACGCGATATCCAAATCAATGAATGTGTGAGCATACATTCCTTTTACATAATGCATCGTCACCTGATCAATCGGATTCGACGTGTCCGTTCCGATCACCTTAATTCCATTCCATGAATTCATGACGGGAGATGAAAGGTTCGAAGTGAAATAAATAGAATCTGTTTCTGTTCCGATCGCGATTAATTTACCCCGCACCTCGAGAGAG
>JBFHGY010000747.1:0-1600 GCA_041582905.1 Crocinitomicaceae bacterium
CCTTTCCTACTCTGCACAATCGTTGATCTGGGAGGAAGAACGGATCATTCCGAAATTCTCCTACTCCCCAACTGATTACGCAGCCATTCGACCGGAAGTACTGGGAAGCACCTTTTCGGAGTCCTTGTTGAAAGATTACAACGGACAAACTTATTGGTTGAGCTTCAGTCCCGCTACTTTTTTCAAAGACAGCAACATTCCAAAATGGGCGTGTATTTCATTCGGGTACAGTGTAGATGGGAAATTAAAAGGAGATGCTGAAGTATACGCTGATGCCAGCTCTGGAACCATTTACCAATCGCAGCGAGAATTCCTGTTATCACTTGACATCGATTTCAGTCGACTTCCCATTAAGCGCCCATGGTTGAAAGCGGTAGTAAAACAATTTAACTACGTTAAAATTCCATTTCCAGCTTTGCGATTAAGCGGTGGAAATCTTGATGGATCACTCCTTTATTTCTAACAATCAGACATAAAAAATCCCGCCTCACAGAAAGTGAAACGGGACTCTTTTTTAACTACTAACAATCTATGCTATTTCTGTAACTCCACTTTAAAGTCGAATGAAACAATGTTTCCTTCACGTGGGTCGTCGGCCATACCGTGCTTTCTTCTGTCAATTTCTCCAGAACCAACCAGAACAACCTTTCCATCTTCCTCTATCCGGTGAACCAATACTTTTTGATCGCTTTTTTGCCCAAGCATTTCAAAAGTTCCCGAGAGTTCAAATTCATTTTCCTTCTCTGTTGGCGTCATTTGCGAACCTGAGAAACGCATCGAAGGGAATTTTTCTTGATTGAAATAATCTTCTCCCATGATTGATTTATCCCGCATTGGAATAAAGGTCGTCAGATTGAGTACTGGCATTTTTACCTCGAAAGATGTATTTGCGATGTCTTCACCAAAATTGAAATACCCTGAAAATTCTTTGATTGCACCTTTCGTGACACTTCCATCAGGTCCTAACTTGAAAGAGACAAGGGCACTTTCCGTGACTATGTTGTGTTTTCCAGATAGATCATCCATAGCAATGTAAGGAACTTCGATTTCCTTTCCATCTTCTGCTTTCGGAGCAATTGCTTCAATTTCCTCCAGAACTTTCTGCTCTTCTTCATTTACCAACAAAGGCGGAACAAAAATCCCGATAACGATAATCAGTGCTAATCCACTCATCGCGGCAGGAGCCTGTTGAATGTTTTTTTCTCGACTTCCAAAATAAAGAACTGTATTTGCAAGCGCGTAACCAATCAATCCACCGAGGAAGGCCTCTACTCCACCGAACGAAGCATTGATTCTCGATTCGAAGTCCAACATCCCCACAAACAGAAGTGCACAAATTGCGTAACAAATGAAGAGTGCGAGATTTTGTCGCTTTTCGATCGTCCAAATATGCTGAATAAACGTGGCCGAAAATGCACCAATAAACAATCCACCTACTACTTTCGGGAAGCGCAAATCGATGAGATCGATACTATTCTCACTGGCAAAGGTCCACAACATGGCAACTGCCAAAAGTGAATGTAAAATGTGCTTACTTCCAATTTCATGGTAAAAACTTGAAGCTGCGAAACCAATCGCTACGAGAAACACTCCATATCCC
>JBFHGY010000748.1:0-1591 GCA_041582905.1 Crocinitomicaceae bacterium
AAATGCAATGCGTTTTGTCTTTTTGGTGCTAGCAGGATTAAACATCTTCATGATTCTCGATCCGTATGATTGGGGGCAAGCTTTAAGTGAACTGTATTCTCCTAAATCGGATGTGATGCTATCCAATTATCACGAATTTGGAGCATTTCGCTTGGCTGGAACGATGTTAAACCCAAATAACAACGCGATTTTATTCGGGTTCTTTTTCTTGTATTTCCTACATACGAATGCTCGAAAGTATTGGAAGTACATTTTGCTAGCATTCGTGATTATCTTCTTGACGCAATCGAGAACCGTACTCTTACTTGTCCTGTTGATTTTTGCGTTTTATGTGGTACGTAACAGTTCCAGAAGAACGAACTTGATTCTGATTCCAACGGCTGCGATTTCACTCACCGTCGGATTGTTTATGGTACGATCGACCAATTTGATGTCCATTTTTAATGGAACGGCTTTTCAATCCAACTCTTTCACGCTCCGTGTAGAACACTACAATGTACTTTTTAGTAGCAAGATGAGCGAATTACTGTTCGGACATGGCATTGTATTGAATCCCCTTGAGAGTGTTGGGTTTTATTTCGATTCCGAATACCTCAGTATTGCCTACCAGTATGGTTTTCTGGGAATGTTAATCTGGTTGATTGCTCTGGGACTTCTTTTCTGGTTGATCTTCAAAACAAATCGAAAATCGACCTTTTCATGGTCGCTATTGGTGTTTATTTTGGGCGTTGCGGCTACCAATTTCACTTTTCTCAACACGGAAAGTGCAACCCTAATGATGATTGTGGCTGGTGCTTGGCTTTTTGGTGAGCGCAACAATGAACTCGGCCACCATTCCGAGGAAAAAACCAAATAATGTCCAATATAAGAGCATGCGTTTATCGCGTTGCGTCTCCTGATAACGAATATTGATAGTATGGACGATGTCCGACTCAATCAAGTTGGCGCTTAATTTCTCAGCTTTGGGCTTTGAAGGTTGTGGGAGATATACTTTCAATTCGTGTCGACGCATTCCTTGGTCAATCATCGTATCCGATCGAGAAGTGGTAAAGTTTCGACAGAAAATATTTCCAGACTGAAACACGGTATCTACGCGGGTGACATCTATCAATTGATCCTGATCTTCCGCTTTGTATTCATACTCAATGCGCCAGATTTCAAGGTTCGTTCCCATTAGGTAGACCATTAATCCTATTCCGAAGGAAACAAGTAAGAGCGAAATGGAGTATTTATGTCTTTTCAACATTGAAATCATACGCAAGAATACTGCTTTCCCAAGAGAATTCAAATGATTCTCCTGCGAACTGAGGTTTTACTTACTTTTGTCTTCACAATGACCAACGCAAAAAAAATATTGTTTCTGGCAGATATCAACTCAGTGCACACTGAGCGTTGGGTAAAGAGCGTTTTGGGACGAGGATGTAAAATTGCCTTGTTTTCGCTGAGCGAAAAAACAACAAGCTGGTCAGATAACCTTGAGAATTTTGAATTCCAATGTTTTGGCATCGGATCGGAGCAAATGGCGTCGAATGGCCGATTTTCAAAATTCAGTTATTTCTCCGCTCACAAGGAAGTGAAAAGTTTTGCGAAG
>JBFHGY010000749.1:0-1584 GCA_041582905.1 Crocinitomicaceae bacterium
AGAATTGTGCAATCATACGGCACGAGCCTTGGAAATGTGAAGGTTACGGATTTTAGCGATGGGGAGTTTCAACCTTCCTTCGAGGAAACCGTTAGAGGTCAGGATGTATTCCTGGTTCAATCAACAATGCCTCCTACAGAAAACCTGTTTGAACTTTTATTGATGGTGGATGCAGCAAAACGTGCTTCGGCTCGAAAAATCATTGTTGTTATCCCTTACTTTGGATTTGCTCGCCAAGACCGTAAAGACAAACCACGTGTCGCAATTGGTGCACGTTTGGTAGCCAATATGTTGATGGCGGCAGGAATCGATCGCATCATGACAATGGACTTGCACGCAGATCAGATTCAAGGATTCTTCGAAGTTCCAGTTGATCACTTGTACGGTTCAACCATTTTCTTCAAGGAAATTGACAAAGTAAACAACGGAAATTTGATCATGGCAGCACCAGATGCTGGTGGAGCGAAACGCGCCAATTCTTACGCAAAGAAATTGGACATCGGTTTGGCGATCTGTCACAAACAACGTCGTAAGGCAAACGAAGTAGCCGAAATGACCGTGATTGGAGATGTTGCAGGAAAGGATGTAATTCTGATCGACGACATGGTAGACACGGCAGGAACATTGACAAAGGCAGCTGATTTGTTCATGGACAAAGGAGCGAAAAGTGTACGCGCATTCTGTACACATGCCGTGCTTTCAGGTCCAGCATACGAGCGATTGACAAATTCGCGTATCACGGAATTAATCGTAACAGATACGATTCCATTGAAACAAGAACACGAAAAAATCCGTGTGTTGTCGGTAGCTGATTTGTTTGCGGATGTGATCCGACGAATGATCAACAATCAATCAATTAGTTCACACTTTTTGATCTCATAACAAATAGACAAAAGAGAATGAGTCACGAAGACTCAGATATAACAAATAAATAAAGTAAAATGAAAAAAGCGCAATTGAGCGGTTCGTTAAGAGCGAACGTAGGGAAAAAGGACGCGAAGGCAGTTAGAAATGCTGGAAATGTTCCTTGTGTGCTTTACGGAGGGGGTGAGCAAGTTCACTTTTCTGTAAGGTCAGTAGATTTGGAGAAAGTAATTTTCTCTCCAGATGTTTACCAAATCGAATTGGATATCGATGGTAACAAAAAAATGGCGATCATTCAGGAAAAGCAAATGCACCCTGTAACTGACAAGCCTCATCACGTTGACTTCTTTGAGTTGGCAGATGACAAGCCAGTGAAGGTGAAACTTCCAGTAAGAACTACGGGAGCTTCTATCGGTGTAATGAACGGAGGTAAACTTCGTATGCCAAACCGTTCTCTTCGTGTATTGGGTCTTCCAGCAGATCTTCCAGAATCAATTACTGTGGATATCACAAAACTTCGTATCGGACAATCTGTTCGTATCAAAGGTCTTGAGGTACCAAACGTAACATTCTTGGAGCCTGCAGACGCGGTAGTTGTAGGTGTTAAAATGGCACGTGGAGCTGCAAACGTTGCAGATGACGAAGAGGAAGAAGGTGAAGAAGGTGGCGAAGAAGCTGCGTCTTCTGAAGAATAAGAACTTCTATCAAATTGAGATCCCG
>JBFHGY010000750.1:0-1582 GCA_041582905.1 Crocinitomicaceae bacterium
GGAGGCCCTGAGAAAACTGAATGTTCCGTACAAAATCTACGGAGGATTATCTTTCTACCAACGGAAAGAAATCAAGGATTTACTCGCCTATTTCCGATTGACAGCGAATCATCACGACGAAGAAGCCTTGAAGCGTGTGATCAACTATCCGAAACGAGGAATTGGAAAAACATCGTTTGAGAAAATCATCATTGCAGCGAATCAGTATGGTGTTAGTCCATGGGATGTGATTTCTGATTTTAGCCGCTACCCTATTCAAATTAATACAGGTGCCAAAAATCGAATGAGCGAATTCGTTACGATGATTCAAAGCTTTACGGCACAATTGGATCGCACGGACGCTGATGTTCTCGCTCAAGAGATTGCGCGTTCTTCTGGTATTCTGAAAGAATTAAATTCTGAAAAAGATAAAGGTCCGGAGGAAGTAGAACGCTATCAAAACATCGAAGAATTATTGGCGGCCATCAAAGAATTTACCATTTCTCGAAATGAGGGGGAATCCAAAGCGCTGTCTGAATTTATGTTGGACGTTGCTTTGCTCACCGATGCTGACGCAAAAGAAGAAGAAGATCGAAATCACGTAACGATGATGACGATTCACTCGAGTAAAGGGTTGGAGTTCCAACACGTTTACCTTGTTGGACTTGAAGAGAACCTCTTCCCTTCTCAGCTTTCACTGAATTCGCGTACTGAATTAGAGGAAGAGCGTCGATTGTTTTACGTTGCTGTAACGCGCGCCAAGAAAACGTGTAATTTATCGTATGCTGGATCGCGTTTCCAATGGGGAAACCTTATTACGTGTGAACCCAGTCGCTTCATTGATGAAATAGACCCTCAATATTTGAATCACGAAACGCCCGCACGAGCAGGAGGAAGATCGCTTGTTTCTGGTCGCGTTAGTCGATTCTCTGAACCTACTCATTCTGGAGGGTTGAACCGACAAATGGGATCGCGTTCATTGAAACCGATCAGTTCTGTCAATAAACCTTTGGGACGATCGGAAAAACCAACGGGTCCTCCTAGTCAATTGAAAGTGGGCTACAATGTGGAACATGACCGATTTGGGAAAGGAAAAGTCACTCAATTGCAAGGAACAGGTGCCGATACAAAGGCTACGATCTTCTTTCCACGCCATGGATCAAAAACCGTTTTGTTGCGATTTGCTAAACTCAAAGTGCTTGATAATTAAGTCGTTTTAAAACCTTTTCTCGACTTTGTGCGTATGTATGATACATACAAATGCTTACTAGTCATGAAAAAAAGACTTATTCTACTCTCGTTTTTGCTGGCCACTCAATTGGTACAAGCTCAAAGTCTTCGTTTTAAGAATGGACAACTCGATAACGGATTGGTGTATCCAATCGTGGATGTAATGGGAAATCCTGAGGTTCAAAAAGAATTGAATTCAACTATTCAAGGAATTATTGCCGATTATAAGGAACAAGATTATTGCATTGGTCAGTTCGGATATGTCCAAAAAGCCAATTTTCTTCAATTAAATTTCTATTTCAATTGCATCGACTTGGACGAAAGCAAAACGGAAAATCACTTTTTCGATTTAAGTACAGGTGAAACATGTACA
>JBFHGY010000751.1:0-1579 GCA_041582905.1 Crocinitomicaceae bacterium
GTGTTGCAGCCACGTATGTTGAGCGGACAGTTTCAAGGACGCGTGTTGAGCATGCTTTCACACATGATCCGCCCGAAAAACATTTTGGAAATTGGAACCTACACGGGATATTCTGCTCTATGTTTGGCCGAAGGTCTTCAAGATGGAGGTAAAATGGTGACAATCGACAAGAACGAAGAGCTGGAAGATCTCATTCTCGAATTCTTTGACCGTGCGGGCTTGTCCGAGACAATCGATTTTAGAGTGGGAAATGCTATGGAAATTGTTCCAACGCTTGAAACGGAATTCGATTTGGTGTTTATTGATGCCGACAAACGCAATTATGGCAATTACTACGATATGATCATTGATCGAATGTCGTCAGGTGGGTATATCTTACTGGACAATGTTCTATGGTCGGGAAAGGTGATTGAAGAAGTTGATCCAAAGGACGTCGACACCATTGAATTGATTGCCTTGAACAAACGTCTGCAAGAAGATGATCGCGTGCAAAACGTATTACTACCGATTAGAGACGGGTTGACGATACTGAGGAAAAAGTAGCAATTTAGAGGAAGAATCATTCTGTCCGTGCATGTGATTTGCGCATTTTATTTTGAAAGAATGAAGCGAATTGATAACTCGGGAACCTCGAGAAAGCTCGGAGAGATCATCGAAGAGGTCGAGTTTCAAGAGTGAAATGAATAGAGAAATAAGCAGCGCTAGACCTTTTTGCTTACTTTTTGCGGTGATGGGAAAAAGTAAGATGAACAAAAAAATGGAACATCAATGAAACTAGAGGTTCTTTTCGAAGACGACTTCCTCGTTGCGATACACAAACCCGCAGGATTGCTCGTTCATCGAACGAAATTGGCAAAGGATGCAACGGAGTTCGCGCTTCAAATTCTACGCGATCAAATCAATCACAAAGTATTTCCAACGCATCGCCTGGATCGTAAAACATCGGGTGTGCTACTTTTTGCCAAAGACGAAGAGACCAATCGCATCATGCAAATACAGTTTATGGATCGCGAAGTCGGGAAAAGCTACAAAGCGATCGTACGTGGTTGGACAGACGATAAAGGAATCATTGATTATGCCTTAACGAATGAAAGTGGGGCAGAGCAAGAAGCGGTTACGCATTATGAAACGATCAAACGATCTGAAATTGACCTTCCCAACGGAAAGTTCGCCACAGCACGATTCTCACTGGTAGAATTGAACCCTGAAACGGGCCGCATGCACCAATTGCGGAAACATTTGGCGCATATTTTTCATCCGATTATTGGTGATCGTCCGCATGGTTGCAACAAGCAAAATAAGTTATTCAAAGAGCACTTTTCCATGATCGAAATGATGCTACATGCCGAAAAGCTGTGGTTTAAGCACCCGAAGAGTGGGGAAGATGTATTAATACAGTCGTCTATTCGGGGTGAGTTTGAGCGAATGCTACAAGAATTGAATTTTGATGAGTAGGGCGTTTTTACGCGCTCTTCGTTTATATCTTTTTCTCGTTCCTCTAAAAAGGATATCCACTGCGATCCCGAACGCGAAAGACGTTTCATCGAATAGCACTTTTGCCTGAAATCATTTCAAAAAA
>JBFHGY010000752.1:0-1549 GCA_041582905.1 Crocinitomicaceae bacterium
ATAATCGTGTTGTGTTCTTTGAGAATTTCCAGTAAATACTTGACCATAGTTGTGATTTATCTAAATGAAAATACGGATAAAAATGAGAAAGGTTCAATTTCCGTTAGAATAGATCGCTGAACTTGAACGTATCTTTCAAGCGAACGCCTTTTTCGGTGTGTTGTAAAGTAGCACATTCATTGGCATGATCGTGTTCCAAAAAGAGGATCATTTCCTGATCGACAGCCTTGGTTAAAAAATTCCCTTTTTCCTCCAAAGTAATCAGTGGACGCGTGTCGTACCCCATGACGTACGGCAAAGGAATATGTCCAACACTTGGAAGTAAATCGGCCATGAATACAATCGTTTTTCCTTTGTAATGAATGTGTGGAATCATCATGCTATCAGTGTGACCGTCCACAAAAAGTACGTCGAAATTGTTAAATACATTTTTGGTGAAATCACCGTTTCGCTCAACGAATTTGAGTTGTCCGCTTTCTTGAATCGGAAGAATATTTTCCTGCAAGAAAGATGCTTTTTCGCGTGCATTGGGTTCTGTTGCCCATTTCCAATGGTTTTCGGTGCTCCAATAATGAGCATTTTTGAAAACGGGTTCGAATCCAGTACGGTCTTTGTTCCATTTGATGGCTCCTCCGCAATGATCGAAATGAAGGTGCGTCAAGAATACATCAGTGATATCATCCAAAGAAAAACCGAGCGCATTTAAATTGGGCTCAAAACTCTTTTCATCTGACAGGTAATAGTGAGAAAAGAACTTTTCCGACTGCTTGTCACCAATTCCGGTATCGATAAGGATCAATCGGTCTCCATCCTCAATTAACATACATCGCATCGTCCAATCACACATGTTGTTGGCGTCTGCGGGATTTGTACGCTGCCATAGTGTTTTCGGCACAACACCGAACATGGCTCCTCCATCTAGTTTAAAATTTCCTGCGCTAAGTGGGTATATTTTCATGATCTGTTAATTGGCTAAGTAAAGTACACAAATTGCGAGAATTGCTGAAACTAATCCGATTATTTTCTGAGTGGTAGTGGACTCTCTGAAGGCCGTAAAACCAATAATTGCGGACAATAAAACAACAGAGACGTTGGTGATCACAAGCACGGTTGAGTCGTCCCATCCAGTTGTCTGATAGGATCTTAAGAGCAAGTAAATGGAAAAGTAATTCGGAATTCCCAAAACGATTCCAGCGAGAATATTTTTCACTGAAAAAACAGCTTTTTTTCGAATGAATTGAATCGTCAAAATGATGATTCCAATGGTTCCTGCTATTCCGAATCCAATTGCTGAGAACAGCGAGTCTTGCAAAAGCGTTAATTGTGTGTTCTGAACATAGTTCAGTAAAAAGTCTAGTGCGCCACTTCCAATAAATAGGACAACGAGCATCCATAATGCAGAGGTTTGGTTGCTCACATTTTTGGATGGTTTGGACACGAGGTAGACACCTACGAAGGCCAAGAGAATCCCAATGATTTTCAGTAGGGTGACGTCTTCGCCATAGCCTACAATCATGAAAATGAGTGAAATGGCCATGCTCATTTTTAC
>JBFHGY010000753.1:0-1530 GCA_041582905.1 Crocinitomicaceae bacterium
CACTGAGCGGAGCCGAAGTGTGATGAATGACCTACAACAATGAGTCAATCGGAAATCTAGCTATAGAAATACGACAGCGATCAGACTCTCGTATCGTCCAACATTCCAACTAATTCCCCTATCTTTGCGTTCCGTTTGTTAAAGTACGTTAAGTGTCATCGTCGCTTTTATGAGTGAATACGATACTTTACTTATTTTCGTTAATTATTGAAATAGATGAGTTTGCTCGATAAAATTAACCGTGATACCACACCCAAGCACATTGCCATTATTATGGATGGAAATGGTCGCTGGGCGCAAAAACAAGGAGAAGATCGCTTGTTTGGGCATGGTTTCGGTGTTGAAGCGGTACGAGAAACGTTGAAAGCAGCACAGGAAATAGGCGTTGAGTACTTGACCTTGTATGCGTTTTCTACGGAAAATTGGAACCGTCCAAAGGAAGAAGTGGATGGTTTGATGGATTTACTTGTACGTACAATCAGTGGTGAGGTAGATGAATTACATGAAAGTAATGTGGTCATCAGAACCATTGGTGATGCGGAAGGGTTGCCAGCTTCGTGTAAAGCGGAATTGGATGCGGCGTATGAGCGAACGAAGAATAACACAGGAATCAACCTGATTTTAGCGTTGAATTACAGCGCCAAATGGGAATTGATTCAGGCAACAAAGGAAATCGCTCGAAGAGTGAAAGAAGGTGAGTTGGAAATGGATGAGATTAACGATTGTTTGATGGCAGAAATGTTATCTACGAAAGGAATCCCAGATCCTGAATTGCTCATCCGAACGAGCGGTGAAAATCGCGTAAGTAATTTCTTGCTTTGGCAAATTGCCTATGCGGAATTTCACTTTACAGAGGTTCTTTGGCCAGATTTTAAACGAGATGATTTATACAAAGCAGTGCTAGATTATCAATCGCGTGAGCGCCGATTCGGAATGGTCTCTGCACAACTTGAAAAAAACACATAAATGTTGAAACAACTTTCATTTTTACTACTACTGGCTAGCGTTGCTTTCACGTTTCAGGCGTCAGCTCAAATCGACACCCTGAATAACGGACCTCAGTCGGTAGGTGGTGATATTCGCATCGATATCTTGCGCCCCGAAAAATATCAAGTCGGACCAATTCGAGTGATCGGTGCAGATAACTACGATCACAATGCAATCAAGTTGATTTCAGGGCTTCGACAAGGAAGTACTATTATGATTCCTGGAGAAGATATTTCGAAAGCGATCAAAAATTTATGGAATGAAGGCTTATTTTCAGATGTGGAGATTAGCGCAGATAAGGAAATTGCTGGAGTTGTCTATTTGGTAATTAAAGTAACACCAAGACCGAAATTGTCGCGTTTCCGTTTTAGAGGAGTAAACAAAAGAGAGGCGGATAAGCTGCGTGAAGAAATTGATTTGTTCTCTGGAAAAACGATTACGGAAAACCTCATTTTCGCAACAGAAAGTCGAATCAAAGGGTATTTCCGTGAGAAGGGACACTATTCGGTTCGGGTCAATATTGGTCGCGATACGGATTCACTC
>JBFHGY010000754.1:0-1512 GCA_041582905.1 Crocinitomicaceae bacterium
CTTCGATGCGAATACGGATTTCGTGGATCGACTCATTCAAGAGGCAAATCGACTGGGAAGTAGTGATATTCACATCGAAATTTATGGTGAGAAGGCACGGATTCGAATTCGTATTGATGGAAACTTGATTCAACGCTTTTCGATTGCCAAGGAAGATTACCCTGAATTGGTGAATAAGATAAAAATTCGATCCAATCTCGATATCTCGGAGAAGCGTCTCCCACAAGACGGTCGGATTGAATACCAAGACTTCGATATTCGTGTGTCGATTCTTCCCACTTTGCATGGCGAGAAAATCGTAATGCGTATCCTCGGGCATGATGCTTCATCCATAAGCTTGGATAAAGTAGGATTCTCTCCTGTTGAGAAGAAACAATACCTAGAAGGTGTTCGAAAACCGAATGGAATCATTTTAATTAGTGGTCCTACTGGATCGGGTAAAACAACGACTTTGTACGCGACCTTGAAATTGCTCAACCAAGAAAAACGAAACATTGTTACGGTGGAAGACCCGGTCGAGTATACCTTAGACGGAATCAATCAGGTGCAATTGAAAGAATCGATTGGGTTGACCTTTGCCAGTGCGTTGCGCTCATTCTTACGTCAAGATCCCGATGTGATCATGCTCGGAGAGATTCGAGACGGTGAAACAGCACAAATGGCAATTCGAGCGGCATTGACAGGACACTTGGTGTTATCGACGATTCATACCAACTCCGCTTGGGGAACCATTTCTCGTTTAATAGATATGGGAGTGCCACCCTTTTTATTGGCAAATACGATCAATACTTCCGTGGCGCAACGATTGGTTAGGAAGCTGTGCACAAATTGTACGGTAAAAGCAGAACTCAATCCATTAGATTGGCCCTCAATTGATGAATTCGAAATCCCGAAAGAAGTCATGGCGCCCGTTGGATGCGATCAATGTCATTACACCGGCTACAAAGGACGAATGGCCTTGTACGAAGTCATTCCAATCGACCAGAAATTAGCAGTAGCCATAAAAGGAAACAATCACGAAGTAGATGCTTTACTAAAAGAACGTGGAGTCAAAAATCTGGCAACACGCGCATATGAAGTTTTAATAGAAGGAACCACCTCACTAGAAGAAGTTTACCCTTTACTATCTGGAATTTAATGAAAAGAATACTTGTCATACTTACCCTTTTGTTTTGCGGATTCACAATGAACGCCGTAGCACAAAAATACTCCGAAGGAACCTTGAGAGATGTTCTGGATAATTTGGCGGGTGATCATCCTGGATTGAACAATAAATTGCAACTGAACGTAAGCGGATTGCCTTTGTCTGAATTGGTGACATCTGTCGCGTTGGAAAACAACTTAAACGTAAGCATTGATCCAAACTTGAATCAGCTTATTTCTTACAATTTCTACGATGCTCAGGTCAAAGATATGCTCGTGTTTTTGTATCTCAATTTTGAAATCGAATATGAATTTGTAGGAAGTATCATTTCTGTTCAGAAAAGAGTGAAAGAAGCAGTGAAGCCAGTC